>JAGQOZ010000653.1 GCA_020426955.1 Planctomycetales bacterium | reverse complement strand
GTAATTCTTTCTTTTTTTAGTTTATTACTGCTGATGACAGATGAAGAGTTTGAAATAAAGCCCTCTGGATTTTCCAGCCATAGAAAATAATCAGACAGAGCTGACTTAAGTCTTGAATTATAAAGATTCAAGGCTTCAACTCTAATTGAGCTATCTTCCAGTTTGTGAATTCTGGAACACAACTCATCCACATCCAGCAGTTTTAGATTCAGGCGTTCCTCAGGTGTGACATAAACCAAAAGCTGTTCTGCGGCAGTTTTGCGACTTCGCGCAACCGCAGGGTTAAGAATACCTGAAATAGCAGCCTGTTTTAAATATTCAAGCAGTGCACGTTTGCTAAAATCCTGTGAAGACATATCGATTAATTTTAATTTAATATCACTTATAATATCACATAGTATTCTGTCAATCCGCTTATTGTTTTATTTACACTGCGGTCTGTAGAATTTTACGACTGACATTTAAATCGATGTCTTGATGTTCGCCCAATGCTGTAAATCCATGTTGTTCCAGTTTTTGCAAAACAGGCTCTATGGTGTTTTCACCCAAACTGACATCAGACAAGCGGACAGGAACCTGCATGATCTTAAAAAATTCCTCTGTTTTAGCAATGGCCTGTTCGATGATTTCATTTTCATTGGCAGAGTTCAGATTCCAGATGCGCCGACCGTACTGAATCAGCTTTTCGCGTTTGGCCTCCCGACACACTTTTAAAGTCGCAGGAAGTACAATTGATAAAGTTCTGGCGTGGTCAATATGATGCAGAGCTGTCAGTTCATGCCCTATCATATGCGTTGTCCAGTCCTGAGGAACGCCAGAACCAATCAGGTTGTTCAGTGCCATTGTTGCTGACCACATGATATTGGCGCGAACGTCAATGTCGTTTTTGCTTTTCTCATCCAGTGCTTTTGGACCTTCTTCAATGAGGGTGTGTAAAATTCCCTCAGCAAACCGATCCTGAATTTTAGCATTAACAGGGTAGGTGACGTATTGTTCCATCGTATGAACAAACGCATCGATAACACCATTACTGATTTGCCGGTCGGATAATGTCAGAGTTGTCGCCGGGTCGAGAACTGCAAACTTGGGAAATGTCAGTGGTGAGCCGAAAAACAATTTATCATCGCCTTTTGACATCACACTGCCGTTATTACTTTCAGAGCCAGTCGCGGGTAATGTCAACACCACACCAAACGGAAGTGCATCTTTGACTTTCGCTCCTTTACTGAGGATGTCCCAAGGGTCTTCTCCTTCGTATAAGCTCGCAGCAGCAATAAATTTCACCGCATCCACCACTGAACCACCACCAACAGCCAGTAAATAGTCGACACCTTTATTTTTAATGAATTGAACTGCTTTCATTGCTGTATCGTATTGGGGATTGGGATCGATTCCTGAAAATTCCTGCCAAGAATGACTCTTCAATGCATCAGACACCTGTTGATAAACTCCGTTATTTTTTATCGAACCACCGCCATAGACCATAAGAACTTTTGAGTCTTTGGGGATTTCTTTAGTAATTTTCTCGATTTGACCTTCGCCAAAGTGAATTTTGGTTGGGTTTTGAAATGTGAAGTTGAGCATAGATATATTCAGATAAATGAAACATTGAGATTATAAACTATAGAGAGATTTATGAGTAATTGGTTTTTTCAAATAAGGTAATAACAGCTTTATCCTAGTATTGATTATTCTATGAATGTGTTGTTAATAACGGGTCAATAATGTAAGATTGTTTTGCGAAATTTTATACGTTTATTATGTTCTTGAATATTCAAGCTCTTAGGGGAATAGCAGCTTTCATGGTGCTTTTGTATCATGCACTTCCTCATTTTACTGCTATGGGTCTTAGTCTGCCCATATATGAATCAATTGTTAGTTTTGGGTATATTGGAGTTGATATTTTCTTTATTATAAGTGGGTTCGTAATGGCGAAAACGACTTTTGAGAAACCTAAGTCATTAAATTCCTGTACATTACATCTTTATAAGAGGTTTTCCAGAATCTTTCTCGGGTTTTGGTCAGTCTTTATTTTAGCTTATTTGTATTATCATAACTTTAATCCAGAGTATCTGACAAAAAAAGAGGTAATCCAGTCATTTTTTCTAGTTAATGCAAATATGTTTGATTTGGTAATAACGCCCGCATGGTCATTGACTTATGAGTTGTATTTTTACTTGTTGGTTGCATTATTGCTGTTACCTATCAGAATAAGGCCAATGGTTTTATTTGGTGTTTTATGTTTGGCTGTTGTGATTAAAAATATTATAGTTAATATTGGAGAGTATAAATATGCTGATTTCTTTCTTTCATCTCTATTATTTGAGTTTATTGGCGGTTATTTCTTATTTGTTTTTATTGACAGAATATCAAATGTTAAAAGCATTATTTATATGATAATAATTGGATTGGCAGCACTTGCTATTGGAGTTTATTTAAATATCGCTTATGGATATATAAGAGTCTTAACATTTGGTACGTTTGCTTTTTCTTTGGTTTATGTTTTCATAGCGATGGAAAAAAACAAGATATACATATTTAAAGGAATTGTTAAAAAAATAGGAGATTCCTCATATACTCTTTATTTGACTCATACAGTATTATTAGGAGCATTTTATACAATTGGATTGAGGGATTATTTTGTTGAAAAAAATATTCCCCTTTTCGGATTTATATTCATCATTATTTTTATAGTTTCATTCAGTTATGTATTTTATAAATTTGTTGAATATCCACTTTATCAGTTTTCAAAAAAAGCAATCAAATGAAAGAGTTTACGGACTGAGAAATATTTGAAAGTCTCGCATAGTTTATAATAGGTGGTATCAAATACGCGAGACTGCAATATTTACTTCACTTTTTGCAAATGATTCACAAAATCCTCAGGTCCTTTAAAACCGAAGAAACTGGAGCTTTTCACAAGCTGACCATTGACGAAGAACAATGTTGCAGGTGGACCAATGATATTAAATTTCTTCATTAATTCTTTATCAGTTTCGTCCTGTTTTGTGACATCGGCTTTAAGAACCAGGAATCGTTCTAATTCTTTTTGAACCGGTTCTTTGGAATAGGTGGCCGATTCCATTTTGATACATTCCACACACCAATCGGCATAGAAATCCAAAAGCACTGGCTTGTCTGACTCTTTAATTGCTTTTTGCAAATCGTCATAAGACTTCACTTTGGTAAATGTGAAC
>JAGQOZ010000652.1 GCA_020426955.1 Planctomycetales bacterium | reverse complement strand
TCGAATTGACGGTAGGTGGCCATCCGGTGGATTTGCGAGTGAGCGTGTTGCCGACCATGTTTGGTGAAAGCGTGGTAATGCGAGTTCTAGATCGTTCGGTGGTTTCGCTGAGTCTGGAAAACGTCGGTATGGACGATCGAACTAAGACCAACTTTCGCCAAGCCATGCATCGACCTAACGGGATCGTGCTGGTCACAGGCCCCACCGGTTCGGGCAAAACCACCACGCTGTATTCCGCGCTTTCGGAATTGAACGAAATCACCGAAAAGCTGATCACCACGGAAGACCCAGTGGAATACGACATCGATGGCATTGTGCAAATCCCCATCGACCATGACATCGGAAATACCTTTGCGCAGTGTTTGCGAGCGATCCTGCGGCAAGACCCGGACAAGATTCTGGTGGGCGAAATTCGAGACTTAGAGACGGCGGAAATTGCCATTCAAGCTTCGCTGACGGGGCACTTGGTGTTCAGCACGTTGCATACGAATGATGCGCCCAGCACGGTCACTCGTTTACGAGACATGGGGATTCAGCCGTTCATGATCACGGCCACCGTAGAAGTTATTTTGGCTCAGCGTCTGGTGCGTCGGATCTGCCAAAAGTGTCGAGAAGAAACGACACCAACAGAAGATTTGCTGTCCCAACTGGAGCTGACCGAAAAGGAAATTGCCGGGCGACCTTTTTATCGCGGCATGGGGTGTGACGTATGTAACAATACCGGGTACAAGGGCCGAGTTGGTTTGTTCGAATTGATGGTCATGAACGACGAACTTCGCGAAATGGTGCTCCAAGGCGCTTCAACCGATGAACTTCGCAACACCGCCAGAAACTACGGCATGTTAACCCTTCGTGACGCGGGCATGGAACGCATGTGGGAAGGTGTGACTACGGCAGACGAAGTGGTCCGAGAAACGATTTTGGAGGCGTAAGCCTCACGAAAATGGGTGGAATTCCGTTTGCGCAAAACCAAGCGATAATCAGGGAATTTCGCCTCACATGACAAACGGTTTATTAAACATACAGATTGCTCGCAAACCTTTTGTTTGACCCAGCTTAGCAGCTTGAGATACAGTGAAAGGAATGGCGAGCGAGCCGCAGTAGCTCAAAGTGTTAGTTTTGAAGTTGCGTTTTCCCGAGCGTAGTGGATGAGGTGACGAATCCCCGCCGAACGAGCGCGAAGCATGAGTTTTGAAGTTGCGTTTTTCCTAGCCCGACGCGTAAGCGAGGGAAAAACGAGTGGAATCGACCGTTTTCCTAGCCCGAAGAGCGAGTTTTGAAGTTGCGCATTTGCGTTTTCCGGCGGAATTTCCTAGCCCGAAGCGTCAGCGAGGGACGGAGACTGTTTTTTCCCTC
Organism: Planctomycetales bacterium; assembly: GCA_020426955.1. Lineage (GTDB taxonomy): Bacteria > Planctomycetota > Planctomycetia > Pirellulales > Pirellulaceae > JAGQOZ01. The sequence goes on along the minus strand of JAGQOZ010000652.1, from coordinate 1,843 downwards.
GCTGACGCGTCGGCCTAGGATTTTGATGCGTCGGCCTAGGATGCTGACGCTTCCGGACAGGATGTTGCCAGAATCGAGCCAGAATTAGGCAGATGTGAAGAAAAACGTAACGTTGTCCAAACAGAAAAAAAGTTGAATTAGACACCGTTAAGAAGGAAATTTGGTATTCGACAGATTGGCCAATTTCAATAACAATACAACGTTCGCCAAATAACGCGATCGGCTGAATGTAAGTCAAAACTGGGAGCCACACTGGAATGGCTGTGGGAGTTTCCGTTTCGACCCAATTCCATTGATGACAGGGTTTTACAATGCCTACATTTCAATTTGAAGCAATGGATGCCACCGGGCAAGAAATCCGCGATGAGATTGAAGCCGAAAACGAAGATGAAGCCCAGACGCACATACGGGAGATGGGTTACTTTGTAACCAAGATCCACGTCAAGAAAGGTCGCAAGACCGCGTCCAAGAAGGGCAAAGAAGGTAAAAAACGGTCGTTTGCCGTCGGTTCGGTCAAAAGTGCCGATCTCACCACGTTCACTCGGCAATTGTCCATTCTGCAAGACGCCGGTATGCCAATCTTGCGTAGCTTGCGAATTCTGGAAGAACAGGCCAAACCAGGCCGGCTCAAGAATAGCTTGATGGACGTGTGCGAAGAAATTGAAGGTGGTTCCACGTTGTCCGAAGCCATGGCCAAGTCACCCAAGGCGTTTGATCGGTTGTACGTCAACATGATCAAAGCGGGTGAAGCGGGTGGTGCCTTGGAAGTCATTTTGCAACGTCTGGCCGACTTCAAAGAACGAGCGGAAGCGTTAAAACGCAAAGTCAAAGGGGCCATGATCTATCCGGCCGTGGTGGTCTTTGTTGCGGTCAGTATTTTGACCTTCATCATGTTGAAGATTGTTCCGACGTTTAAGCAGATCTTTGAAGATTTCGACACGGAACTGCCAGCCATGACCATGATGTTGATCACCATCTCCAACAACACGGCCAAGTACTGGTTCTTGATCCCGTTGATTCCCATTTCGCTGATCGTGTCGGTAACGATGATTCGCAAATTCAAGTCAGGGCGAATGGGCTGGGACTTGTTTTCGCTGAATTGGCCTGTATTCGGCCAGCTGATCGAAAAGAACTCGATGGCTCGTTCCACACGAACACTCGGAACGTTGGTTGCCAGTGGTGTGCCCATTTTGGAAGGCCTCAACATCACCCGGGAAACGTGCGGCAACGCCATGTTCGAACGATTGTATGGCAAGGTGTCGGAATCGATTCGAGAAGGTGACACGATTGCCAAACCGATGAAGGAATATTCCAAACCAGGCTTCCACCCCATGGCCATGGCCCTGTGGGTTTCCGTTGGAGTATTGCCAGTGGTGCCGCTGATGTTCATCAAAGGAATGGCGACGGTTGCCGCTCCGATGATGCTGGCCGGTGGTGTGATTGGCGGTGTTTATTATGTGATGCGAATGAATCGCCGAGTCGCGGATGACTTGGTGGTGAATATGGTGGACGTGGGCGAAGAAACGGGTGAACTGGACACGATGCTTTACAAAGTGGCCGACACCTACGACGAACAAGTCCAAGTGTTAACGGACAGCTTGATGAGCTTGTTGGAACCGTTGTTGATCGTCTTCTTAGGCGGTGCCGTCGGTTTCATCGTGATCGCGTTGTTCCTACCACTGGTCGACCTGATTACCAACCTGTCCAACTAAAAAGGTAACCCGACGCGTCAGCCGAGGGAGAAATCCTAGCCCGAAGCGTAAGCGAGGGATAATGAATAACCGCCTCCACAGTCCCTCGCTCACGCGTCGGGCTAGGATTGGCACATGGATAACGCTAACAC
>JAGQOZ010000651.1 GCA_020426955.1 Planctomycetales bacterium | reverse complement strand
CTAACCCAATGTAGCCTCGCAGCGGACGAACGTCACACGACTTGAAAATCACATCGGTGGTTCCCGAGTTGGCTCCCGGCTGAAAATCCAAGGTCACTTTGCGAAAAGGATTCTGATTTAGCCAGAACAGGTCCGATTCGAGTTTCGGTTCATAAATGCGATCACCGGTTTGCGTGCAGCGGATCCAACGGGAAAGTTCGCAGCAATCAAAGTAGCCCCCGGGTTGAACGACGATGCGATCGATTCGCGTTTCCGTTACCACCACATGAACAGTACCACCAGTGATGCGTTGTTCCGGAATAGCCACATCGACGATTGGCTGTTTGCAATCACGATAGTGTAAGATGATGTCGCGAGCCATCTGGTTCAGGTTTCGCAAAGTGATGGGCTGGCCCAGGTAGCGGCCGATGATTTGTTGAACACCCGCGCCATAGACCAGCGAATCGGTCGCTTCGAATTTGTGGTGCACGCCCAGCAAGTCGTCAATTTCGGTCTCCTTGGAAACCTTGTCTTGATGGTCAATGACAATGACCGCTTCCAGCTGTTCGACCAAAACTTTGTCATCGCCTGTGACCGCATCCAGTTTTTCTCGGTCTATTTCCGGAATCTGGACGCTGGGTGGCGTCAGTTCTAGTGGACGATAGCGTTCTATATTCTGTCCAAACGCCTGACTGTAAAAGACGACACCGAAAAAGCAAACCAGGATGGCAAGCACGGTGTTTCGTCGAACGAATTTGCCTGGTGTGATGTACATAAATTCCAGTCCAACAACCTTCTGGAGAAAGGGAACGTACCGCAGCGAATTGCGACGCTTCCGCATTGGTTTCGACTCGGGCGGTTGCTCTACCCCAAACGATGTTACGAGCTTGCAGTGTAAGCCGAAATGCAGTCGTTCTGGTTATGACAACTGCGGGACCACGGAGGTCGCACAAAGAAACACGTGCCAGTGCACAACAACATAGCGTCTGCAGTGACACCGCCAACGACATCCCGCTTGACACTACATCTTGGAAAGCAATAGCCACGATGCTAGCGAATCAGAGAAGCGCTAGAAGAAACCGAACAGCGACACATTGACAATAACCTTCGCTGATAGCGACTAGCGCGTCGCGAAACAGAGGTCGTTATTTTTGGTCTGTGGGTTCGACCGTTTTTTTTCCGACGACCATTAACGACATTCCCGGCCAGGGAACAATCGGGTCGAATAATCGCATGATGGGCCACATGCGGTCAAACAGGATCATTTGTCGCGGTGTGAGCTTTGTGCGTCGTAGGAGACGTCCGTTGATGAGCCAGGCGAGTGATCCGATCTTACAGACCTGGCGAGAATAGACGACGTCAAAACCTGATTCTTCCATCAGCGACTTCAATTCGGCTGCTTGGTAGCGACGATGATGGCCCAGCGATTTATCAAGTCCCGTGTAGAACGCCGGTTCGGCCGGCACGATAATGATGCAGTGACCGCCAGGCGAGAGTGCTCGTTGAAACGACTGCAAAATCTCTCGGTGAGGCCCTAAATGCTCTAGCACGTTTGAACAGAACACGGTATCCAACTGATCGTCCATCCAATCGCGTTCAAAGTTGGGAGCCGTCAGGTCACATTGCGCAACGCGAATGTTGCCTCGGCCCGCAAATTTGTCTCGTAACGTCGCAATGTAAATCGGGTCGTGATCGATCAGCAACAGATGCTCTCGATCAGCCAGCATTTCGCTCAGATTACCGATTCCGGATCCCGCTTCCGCAACACGTTTGCCAATGAAGGGCGAGACTTGTTTCACAAGCCAACGATTGTAGCGAAGTGCCTTTTCTACCGAACGCAACACGTACATACCGGTGTGGTGCGTAAAGTGCGTATTGAAAAACTTGCAACGAATGAGTTCAAAAATCGCTTTCAATCCGTCGAATGGCCGCGTCTTCTTGCCATCGCCCACCGCGCGACCTCGATAGCTAATGGGCACTTCGAAAATTCGTGCACCCCACTGCGCTAAACGTGATGCCAGCTCGGGTTCAATCGTAAACGAATCGCTAGTGAGATTAAGTTCGCGCAAGATATCCGCGCGTACCACCTTGTAGCAAGTTTCCATATCGGACAGATTTAGATCGTTCAAGACATTGCACAATAGCGTCAAAAGCTTGTTGCCCAACGAATGCCAAAATAGTAACACGCGACGTTCGGGCCCGGCAAAACGCGACCCAAATACGGCATCGGCGTGGCCATCCAAAATGGGCTTTAACAATCGAGGATATTCGTGTGGATCGTACTCAAGATCTGCGTCTTGGATGATCGCGATATCACCGGACATGTGTTTGATTGCCGTGCGAACAGCTGCACCTTTGCCTTGGCTTTCGGACAATCGAATCAGCCGGATACGCTGGTCACGTGCTGCAATCTCCTCGACAGCCGCCGCGCTATCGTCCGTGGACCCGTCGTCCACAACAATGACTTCCAAATCAAGTTCGATGGGCGAACTTACCACTTTTTCTAGTAACGGTCCGATTGTCCACCGTTCGTTTTTCAACGGTACAAGTACGGAGAGTGTTTTCAGTTCCTGCTTCCAGGCACGAGGTGAATTGGCTTGATCCAATTCATACGTGTCAGGAAGCTGAGGTACGGGTGGAACGGCGACATCAATGTTTGACTGTGTAAGAGAATCGTCCGTGGCAAACATGCTGGTAGGGGTCATCGCGGATCAACTTTTTGGGGCGAAATGGATTGTCAGTTCGGCCGGTTTGTACCAGCAGCCTGCCTCCCGAACGGTCCTGCCAATACAAACGACAGCTAAGTCTACGCCATGCGTAAAATCTGACCATTTTGCCAGCGACCTTGCCGCCCAGACGCCATGAATTCGCTCGGCGGAAAACTCCCATTGATCAGATTACTCCGATTGTGACGCCCACACATAGAAGAGCCGGAAGGCGTCAACCAAATTCGTAACGTATAAATGTGCAAACCTGTCCAAATTGTTACTTCCCCGAGTCCTGCCATGACGTCCTCCGCCATCGCCGCGCCCTCAGCGGTTCGTTCCGTTTCTTCGACGCAACTCAAATACAAGCTCATGTGCGCCGTGGCGATTGTGGCTATCAGCGGGATGGTCAACGCGGTATCGCAGACACATCGTGGCTCGGTTCGCAACGATTTTGTCCATTACTATCTCGGCGCGAATTTCGTGTTGGATGGTGAAAATCCATACACAGAGCCG
>JAGQOZ010000650.1 GCA_020426955.1 Planctomycetales bacterium | reverse complement strand
GATTCCGCTTTCGCCAAACTGCCGAAACTTGTAGGGCGATCGAAATGCCGCGCCGGTCTTGCGTTCGGTTCGCAAATTCTTCATCGGCAATTCCGTGCCGTGGTACTTGTCCAGCGATGGCTTGGGGTCAAACGTATCAACGTGAGATGGCCCGCCATTCATAAACAGGTGAATGATGTGTTTGGCTTTGGGCGCAAAATGAGGTGCGCGAGCGGCTAAGGGAGATTGCGACGCAATTTCGGCCTGCACGCCACGGACGCCCAAGCATTCTGCCACGGCCAGGCTTCCTAAGCCCATCCCCGAACGTTGCAAGAGCTGCCGCCGGCTTAGCGAATTTCCCGAAGTCAATTCCCACTGTGACATAATGTTGTCTCAATCTACGAACAAGAATTCGTTGGAAAGTAATAGCGTCTGTGCTAATCGGCTCCACGCTTTGGCGTCGTTCGCTCCTGCCGTTTCTACAAATTCATGTAGCCATGCCGATTCTTGATCGGTCGGAGCTCGCGAAAAAATTTGTTTCAACATAGCTTCTAAGCGTTGGTCGATCGAACGCGTGTCATTCGCGTATCTTTGCCCGATGGCAAAACAGATTTCTTTAGCAAAGGGACTGTTCAAGAGGAAAAGTGCTTGCTGAGGAACGGTGGTGTCGAACCGTTTGGGCGCATGCGTATCAGGTGACGCGACATCAAAGGTACGATACAGGGATGGAAAATTCTGACGATCAATATACGCGTAAATGGATCGGCGAAATGTCATTCGCTTGTCGGCTAGATCAACCGACTTGCCACCCGTTTCCGAATCGTCCAGCAGGTTCGCCGCCCACAACAAGGAATCTCGCATCGCTTCAAAATCAAGTCGGCGTCGATTCATGCGAGCCATCCATCGATTCTCCGGATCCATTTCGTACATTTCGGGCGAAAAATTCGAAACCTGTCGATAGGTCGCCGACGTCACAATTTCTTTAATTAGCCACTTGGTAGACCAACCATGATTCATGAATTCCACGGCCAAATAATCCAAGGCCATTTGATGAATTGGCGGCTCGCTGCGTAACCCAAAGTCACTGGGCGTGTCCACCAAGTACGTCCCGGTCAAACGCCCAAAAACTCGATTCACAAAGACTCGGGCGGTCAGCGGATTGTCCTTTGACGCGATCGCTTCGGCCAATTCTTTACGACCGCTTCCATCTTGAAACGCTGGACGCTCCGAACCGGCCACGGCTAACAAGAAACGCCGAGGCACGACTTCGCCTGGATTCGACGAATTGCCTCGTAAAAAGATCGGCGCATCTTTGGGATTGGCGTCGTCGACCATTCGCAATCGCGAAGGCGGATCGTTTGGTTCGCGACTACTGTCGAAGACGCCGTATAACGAATAGTAATCGGCCATGGGAATCGGATCGTATTTGTGGTCGTGGCAACGCGCACACGTGACGGTCAACCCCAATAGCCCTCGAGTCACCACGTCAATCCGATCGTCAATGATGTCATGCTTGTTGTTCAAAAAACGACGGCCCAAGGTCAGAAATCCCATGGCCGCCAATTCGTCCGGATCATCTGCAAAATCGGACCGATCGGCACTCAGTTGCTGAAACAGGAACTGATCAAACGGCACGTCTTGATTGAATGCCTGGATCAACCATTCACGATATTTGTAAGCATCGGCGTATGCTCGATCTTCCGTGAACACATAACCTTTGGTGTCTGAATACCTAGCGACATCCATCCACAGCCGAGCCCACCGTTCGCCAAACTTGGGCGAATTCAACAGTTGGTCCACCAATGCGTCGTAGCTTTCCGTTCCACTCTGCCGAAACTGTTGGATTTGTTCATAGGTTGGCGGAGTGCCAATCAGGTCCAAATACAAGCGGCGAACCAACGTGTCATCCTCTGCGGCGGCCGACGGTTCAATTCGGTCATGACGAAGTTGAGCCAAGACAAACCGATCCAAACCGTTGCGAATCCAATTCGATGGCGGTTGGTCGTCCAGCGCAGCGACTTGCGGAAGCTGAAATGCCCAATGCGAATCACGCAATTGTTGGTTGTGATCTGCCGGTTGGGATTCAGTTTTCGGGGACGTCGTCACAGTTCGCGGATCGGGCGCACCTTGCAAAATCCATTGTTGAAAATCGGCCGCCACTTGATCGTCTAGTTTGGCCTTGGGCGGCATTTGATAAAAGTCTTCGTCGTACCTCAGGGCTTTGACGATCAAGCTTTCATCCGGCGAACTCAAATCGATTGCCGGTCCCGAATCACCTCCACCTAGAATGCCTTCCGCATGATCCAAATGGAGGCCTGCCTTCACTTCGCCGGCATCAGTACTGTGGCATTCATAGCAATGTTCGACCAACACAGGGCGTATTTTTTTCTCGAAGAAATCGAACTTGGCTTCATCTGCCACGATGTCCGGACTGGCAACCAAGCACATAAAGGCCGTGCACAACGTGGCAAGGATGGGCGAACAAAGTTTCTTGTTGGGCGAGAAGAAACGCATGGTTGGGGCAACCGAAAATTCGAAAGTGAAGGCGGGACCGAAGCGAGCAGGCGAGGACCTTATTATACGAATCACCCCGCGGAAAACTACAGGCTGGCCATCTCATTTCCCGCGACGCGATGGCCACATCCCTTCGCAAAATTCGCTTTACAAGGGACGTTCGATTCCTCACCGTCGCCGTGTCTGTTAAGGGTCATAGCCTTCGCCATAGGGGCTTTTTCTCTTGGGCATCCATTTGCACAAAGCGATTCCCAAAATAAACAAGACGGTTAGCGGAATCGCCAACAGCAGCATGCTGATAGGATCGGCCGGTGTAACAATCATGGAAAGCACAAAGATGCCCAGAACGGCGATTCGCCATTTTTCCAAGTAAGTGGAAATGGTGACGATACCCAGCCGTTCTACCAATAGCATCACCAAAGGCAATTGGAAACTAATACCAAACCCCAGCGGCAAAATCAGCACAAAGCTCAGCCATTCATTGATACGAGGGTCCGGATCAATGTTCATTGATTTGTTGAAACCAAGCAAGAACGTTAAGACTGGTTCAAAGACAAAGAAAAACGCCAACGAACATCCGGCCAAAAACAAACCCAGGCTGAACGGAAGAAAAACATGCACGTAGTGTTTTTCGTGTGGATATAAACCGGCTGCCACAAAGTTCCAGATTTGATAGAAGATCCACGGGCTGGCGATAACCGCGCCGCATAG
>JAGQOZ010000649.1 GCA_020426955.1 Planctomycetales bacterium | reverse complement strand
AATCAGTATTGGGCAACGGGCGTGCAGCACGTGGATTCATCCATGTTAAACAGCGAAGTAGCTCAAAAAGTCTGGGAGCTGCCCATGCCCGCGCTGGTAGATCAGATGCTCAAAAGTGTTGATTCGCCAAATGTGCGGATGCAGGCGTTTCTGAGTTCGCTGATTTTTCCAAATCAATACGGTTGGTTTCGACGAGCGGAATTCATGGAAACACTTCGTTCGCGCGAAACGGAATTCCAGCAACGACTGGTTGCTCTGGTCAGCGAAACGACTTCGCCCAGCCTCCGCCAGTTTTACTTGGACACGTTGATTAACTTGCATATCTACGCCGAATTCAAACTGCCGACTGACAAAGCATTTGTTGAAGCGTTACAGGCGAATATGAGTGATCTAGCGTCGGTCGAAAGTCTGTACGTTTTGGCCAGTGTCGCACCGGATACAAAGGGGCTGGCTGAGGAGCTAGGCGGACGATTGGCAAATTCTGGATTCATTGAACGACAGGCCATTTTGGCTGCTCTTGGAGGCCTGGGTGCGAAAGCGCTGCCTGCGGCAAACGATGTGAAATCGTATTTGATCACCACATGGACGACGAACCCAAACGCTTTCAATTCGTCTCAGCAGACGGTGATAGAGCAGGCAAAAGCGGCCATTGATTGTCTCGGCCGAATGGGGCCGGACGCCGTACGGCAATTGGAGTCGCTTGAGCCGGGAGACGGCAGTCAGTTGCAAGCTGAGATCAAGCGAGCCGAACGCGTGCTGAAGGGTGAAACAAACGTTTACACTCGCGAATCAGGCTACACGCCGTATGACTATTTTGAAGAATTGCGTAGCGTTCAGCCGTCTCCGATGAATGGTGGCATGTTCTAGCCGTTGTTTTCGATTGTGGTTCGGTCCGAAAAGCATTGTTACGGATTCGAATCCGGATGTTCCAGCCGCACTTGGTACAACTGCAAGTTGCGGCGGTAACTTCGCACAAACTGGAACTGGTGCGATTCGTCCGTCTGCCAACGCTGGATTTGTTTTGATGCCTTTTCGCGGCTACCGCGCACGACGACCCACGCTGGCGGACCGCTTGGTAATTGCAATTCGCCGTAGATCTTGGTTGGCGTCATGACGTGCAACAAATCGGGATTGGGAATCCGATAGAGTCCTCGCAACGGCAGTTCCAAATATTCGTGGAAGATCGGTTCGGGCCGGTTGGCATAGTCGGCAGATTCAATTAGTCCGCTGCTGAGAATGACCACGCGTTTGCTGTTTCGCAACGTTTGTGACAAAGATTGCCAATCTTCGGCAGCATGTATTCGATCGGTTTGGAACAAGGAAATTGGCTGACCTCGTGATGCCGCCAGTAGCGTCGCCAACGCCACGACGGCACAGGCGTAAGGTTGCCATTTCTGCGGCCGAACCATGCTCAAACATCCGGCCGCCACAATGTACGGCACGGGCAACAGGTACGAAAAGTAGCGTATGAAAAAGATAGGAGCCGCCCAAGCCGAAATCGCCGCATTGAATAGCAGGCTGGTGACCAAGAACGCAAACCACAACAGCGTCCAGACGAATACATCTGGTCGGATTGCCGCTTCTTGCGAGACTTCATTGCGATTGCCAGCTTGAGTTTTGAAACTCACGAATTTGATCACGGCCAGCAACATGGCACTGCCTAGAATGAGCAGCAAAACGGACGCACCGGGAAGCACGTTCACAACGTATCGCAGCGATTGCCATTCGAATTGAAACCCGGCAAAGCCTTGCCAATTCGATCGCCTCTGATAGACGGGGTTCAAGCGAACGACCGCAGGTACGCACAGCGTGGCCATCGCCAGAAAATCCACCGTTCGATTGGTTCGCCAGCGGTATCGTGGTTTTCCGTCCCACGGCCACCACAAAATGGCAACTTCGCTGGCCAATACCACCGCCGACGTAAAGTGCAAATAGACCAAGATCGGCCCGGTTAAGATCCAAGCGATGCGAATTTGTGACGAAGGGTTTCGCAGTAGACTCGTCCCCAGGAACACATGGACCAAAGTCAATAGCTGGACGACGGCATAGGGACGAGCTTCACCGGCGAAGTAGATCAATTCGCGATCGAAGGCCAAGCCCAATGCCGCGACGGCCGCGGCTGGAACGGAACCGGTCCTGCTACGAATCATCCAAAAACTGCTCGGCACCAAAATCGTCCCGGCCAACCACGGTAGCAGCCGAAGTCCTATCTCATGGTGGCCCCAAACATGAATGCCCAGCCACGTGCACCAGAAAAAAAGCGGATGGTTGTTGCCGATGGATGCGCGAATATCGACGTCGGCAAGCGAATCAGCAACGGTCCAGCTGGTGTGGAGTTCATCGATCCACAGGCTATCGTCCAGCGTGACCCAGCGAATCCAGCCGGCTGCCAAGGTCAGTATGGCAATATACGACAACGCCCAGCGGCTGATCGATGTGTGAGGCATGCAACAAAGACTATTTCACAATTCCGTCTGGCCGCGTCACGCAGCCAAAATTCGTTTGCCACTGTGCAGCGTCAGATTGAACAGGCCAAAGATTTCGTCTTGCCCTAAGCCAAACGATGCCGGTGTGTCGGAATTCGCCAGCACCGATTCAAACAGTTCTCGCTTTTGTGACAAGACTTGGTCAATTCGTTCTTCGATGGTTCCCAGTGTAACAAAACGAGTGACCGTGACGGGGCCGGCGGCGCCAATTCGGTGAGCTCGATTGATGGCCTGGTCTTCAATCGCCGGATTCCACCAGCGGTCGAACAGAAAGACATATTCGGAAAACTGTAGATTCAAGCCGACACTTCCCGCTCCGTAGCTCATCAAGATGACGTTCGAATTCGGGTCATTTCGAAACTGGTCAATAATACCGTCTCGTTTCTTGGACGGAATCTTGCCGTGATATTGCAGCGGGCCGAAGCGAGCCAACTGTTCGGCTAAAATTTCCAGCGTGCCCACCCATTGCGAAAATACGATGGCCTTCTTGCCGCTGGCCGCTACTTCTTCCAGATCGGCTTCTAATCGTTCGAGTTTGGCACTGCGACCGGTGACAGGGTCAAAATTACAGATCTGTTTCAGACGCAGGACTAATTCAAAAACATGCTGCACGGTTAATGACGCGCCCATCTCTTCCAGCTGGATCACGCCATCCTGTTCCGCTCGTTGATACGTGTCGTATTGTTCTGGAGTCAACTCCAGTGACGCGTCACGAAACAT
>JAGQOZ010000064.1 GCA_020426955.1 Planctomycetales bacterium | reverse complement strand
AGCTCAGCGATAAATACGGCGCGAATAACATAGGAATAACAGCAGAAAATTTCTTATCGAGGATCAAGAACTGATTAACGAGATCAACGACACTAACGGTTCGATCATTACGATACCTAGCCCAGTGATCACAAACGCACAGAACAAAAACACAACGGGTGGTAGGATTCGAACCAACAGTCGACTCCGGAGACGCAGTTGAGCCAAAAGCTGTTGCGAAGCAGCATCCAGCGAATCGGCAAGCGAGTGATTTGCTTCGCCCCAGCGAATAAGCAGCAACACTGTGCTGGGGAAAAACGGATCTGCTTGTAGCGAATCGGCCAACGAGACACCTCGGCGATTGCGTTCCGCTACCTTTGCCGATATCGCTCCCATGCAAGAATCCGACATCGCTTGCGAAACACAATCGAGCGATTCTGGGAGCGGCATGCGTGCCATCAAGGCGGTTCGCAGCAGGCCGCACCAGGTGATCACTTCCCACCAACGAGTTATGCAGCCAAAAACCGGCATTGTGGCCAGCATGCGGTTGCGGAGCGGTCTGCGCAGGCATTTCCAAATTAGCCAACTGCCAATCAGGACGGACGGCAATCCAATCAAAATCGCGGATTTGTGGCGTTGTGCTTGTTGAACCATCTGGATCATTATTTGTGTGGGACGTGTCAATTCTGCTTCCATTTCGACGATACCTTTGACCAATTCCGGAAGCACAAATAACGCAAGCAACAGGCTGATCACCACTGTCAATAAAACCAAGATCGCCGGATACATCAACGCTTGACGTATCGATCGCTGGCTTTCTTTCCGGAGTCGACTGGTACGCAGAAATTGGTGTAACAGACCAGCAACACGGTTGTGCTGAGTTCCGGCGGCAAGCGTTTGCACAACGAATGTTGGCAATCCCGGTTGCAATCGCTGAACCGCTTGGGGCAAGGAACTACCGCTATCCACGGCATCTGCAACCGCCAACAGCGAATTTCGTACACGCGTTGCCGAAGATTCCGCCGCAACTGCTCGCAATCCGTCAGCAATCGGCAGCCCGTGGGCGGTGATGGCTGACATGCGTTCCAGTAGGTTGTTGGCTTCTTGCGAGTTCATGTTTGTGTCGAATTTTTCGTAACAGTCCGAAGGTTATTGAATGTGGCCTGTGCCGGATGACAGTTAAATGGATCTACGACTTTGGAAAAATGTTTTCGGTTCCGATGCCTTCCAGCATGCCGTACCAAGGTGCCAACACGATGAAGGCATAGATGGCCACGGCAATTCCGCCTAGCAAAATGGTCAAGTAAATAGGCAAGAATGTCCGCAGCCAATACGCTTGATCTTCCGCAAGTTGCTGTTGTTGTACGGCGTATTCGTCCAGCATGGAAACCATTTCATCTGTTTTGGTTGGGTTTGACAGTAGCCATGTTAAAAAAGGGGGTAGCGATGAAACGTTGTTCGCATCAAAGGCCGGTTGTCCTTGATTGATTCGCTGCGCCGCCGATTGGCAGTCGTGTTGCCATCGGAGATTTCCTACCGCATTGCTTGCCAGCAGAAGAGATTCGTCCAGCGGAATTTGTCGAGCGATCAGCATAGCCAACAATTGGCAAAGATGGCTAGTTTGATATTTTTGCAGCAGCGGTCCGATCCACGGCAACCAGCCAAACCATTTGGACGCGTGTTGAGGCTGGATCATAAACGCGCGGCGGCTCCGTAGTACCCAAATACCTGCTGCTGTCACCGCGATCAGCGGAGCGAACCATAGCCCATGCCGAAGCATTGCCGACCAACTGGCGAGCGTCAGAAACCACGAATCCGAATCAACATTCTGTGATTCGGCCGTCACCAGATACATATCGCTTAGTTTGGGAAGCACTAGCACGGCGCAAAACGCAACCAAGACCATCAGCAACAGCGGATATGCCAGCGAAATGACAATGGTTTGGCGTAATTCGGCAATGCGCCGAGCCGCTCGCGAGACGGCCTCAAACGCTGTTGGCAACTGGCCGCTCTTTACGCCAGCCGTCACCATGGCTTGAAAGATGGGCGGCAGCTGTAGTTCTTCGTTCGCCAAAATATTCTGTAAATCTTCGCCGGCGGCCAATCGAGTTGCCAAGTGATCAGCCACGGGTCGTAGACTACGAGGCAATTCGTGTGCTACGTAGCGCAAGCCGTCCGGCAGTGGCACTCCGCTACCCGACAGCCCCTTTAATTCATGGCAAAGCGCGATCAAATGTTCCGCTTGTAGATTGGCCGAACCCATAAAACAACGCCTACTTGGAATGCTCTGTTACCGTCGAGCCACATTGTAACGTGTGGATGACTTTTTGTTCAAAGCGATTTTGGGCGTCCCGATGTTTTTCGGGGCGAATGGATCGGTTAGGCTGGTGCCCGTTCGGCCCTCGTTTATTCATTCCAGGTTGTCAAATATGCCAGAAATGTCGTACGTCGATTTGCAGGTAAACGGTTTCTACGGAGTTGATTTCAATGCCGATCAGGGCGAAGTGCATGCTTGGGAAGCGGCGTGCCAACGCCTGATGAACGATGGCGTGCAAGCGATTCTGGCCACGGTCATCACTGATTCCATCGAAGCGATGTCGGCTCGTTTACAGAGAATCCATTCGTTTTGCCAACAGTCTTCGATTGTGCGGCAGCTGATTGTGGGCGTGCATATCGAAGGGCCCTTTCTAAATCCCAATCCCGGCTACATCGGAGCGCATCCGGTCCAGCACGCAAGAACCGCCAGTCTTTCGGACATGGATCGGCTACTGGACGCCGCCCAAGGGATGACTCGTTTAGTAACGCTCGCTCCAGAACAAGATCCTGATTTTCACGTGACGTCTGGCTTGGCTCGACAAGGCATCTTGGTTTCCGCGGGCCACTGCAATCCCAGCCTAGGTCAACTGGAAGACGCTATGGATGCCGGGCTTCGTCTGTTTACACACTTGGGCAACGGCTGTCCGCTGCAGATGCACCGCCATGATAATATCATTCAACGAGTGTTAGCGTGTGCGGATCGGCTGCATATTGGGTTGATTGGAGATGGAGTGCACGTGCCGCTGTTTGCGCTGCGAAACTATTTGAAGACGGCTGGCATTGAGCGTTGCTTTGTGGTGACCGATGCCATTTCGGCCGCCGGATTGGGGCCAGGAACCTATCAGCTGGCCAATCAAACCGTGGTGGTGGACGATGATTTGGCCACTTGGTCGGCGGATCGTTCGCACCTGACGGGTTCGGCCGTGACCATGCAGCGAACCGTACAGAACTTGGTTCGAATCGGACTCGCGCCAGGCCAAATTCGACAATTGGTTTACGAAACGCCACGGCGGTTGCTGGAGCATATGAATGTGTAACTTGCGGATACACTACATTCGCCGAATGCTCGCGGGACGAATGTGATTCTTTATGAACCCGCTGGGCCATCGGGTGATTCACCCGGCACCATTACCATCCACGACACGCCAAATTTATCGGTCAGCATGCCGTAACAGGGCGAAAAAAACGTCTTGCCGATGGGCATGAAAACCTGGCCACCAACGGCTAACGCGTGGAATAGCGATGTTGCTTGTTCAGCCGAATCCACGGAAAGGGAAAGACTAAAGCCGCCGAAAGTCGCTTTGTCGTCACAGCCGTCACTTAACATCATACGGTTTCCCAGCACTGAAAGACTGGCGTGCATGACCTTGTCTTCAAAACCGGGTTGCAACATGCCATCCGGAACGGGATCGGGGCTTTCGCTAAAACGCATGACCATTTCCAGGTGGGCGCCGATCGCCTGTTGGTAGAATTCGATTGCTTCGTCGCAGCGGCCGGAGAACATTAAATACGGGCTCAATACGGGTGACATGATTGGTAGCCTTTCTGATTCGAAAAGGATGGCAAAGATTTGTGGTTCAGTGATCGTTAAGATTAACTTGGGGAGCTGGTATTAGCTGCCAACACGGCTTCCAGGCGATCGAACAGTTGTTCGTTTGCCTCTTGGCACATAGGCAGCAATCGGTCGCGAATTGTCGCATTGTCAAAACGGCTATGCCACAGCAGACGCGTTTGATTCGCCGAAACGGATGTCAGTGTGACCGTTAGAATAAAATGAGGATCAGGCAAGTGTTCGATGACAATTTGCTCTGGTGAAATACTGCGAAAAACGTTGTGATTGGGATAGTCTGTTCCATTCGGCCCATGCATGGTCAATTTCCAGTGGCCGCCGGAGCGAAAATCGAATTCGTGAAATGAATTGGTGAAGTCTTTCGGGCCCCACCATTGTTTCAGTTGCTCTGGATCGGAAAATGCCGCGAAAACGATCTCTTGCGAATAGGGTAAATCTCGCTGATGAACCATGTCACACTGACTCTGTTCTTGAATGTGCGAGATGTCAAAGATCGGACGAATCTCCACGGTCCCCTTTTGTGCAGGCGGAAGCTGACTGGCAATGTCGATGGCTTCATCCAAGTCGGCAACGTCAATGACGTAGTAGCCGCCCAACTGTTCTGTGGTTTCTGCAAATGGACCGTCCGTGATCATTCGTTTTCCGGAACGAACACGCAGACTTGTCGCCGTGGTCACTGAATGAAGCGGAGCGGCGGCGATGAACTTCCCTGCGGATTCTAGCTTTTGGCAAATCCGGTTTGATTCGATCATGCATGCTTCACGCTCAGCATCCGAATAACACTGTTCGTCACCATAAATCAATAACATATATTTCATAAGTTCGCTCGAAACCTGATTTGACCTGAAAGAGATTGAATGAATAAACGGTTACTTTGTCAGGCGGTGATGGTGACCTTCCATGAATTGCTGCCACTGGCCATCGTCCAGCTGCATGCGCGACCGTAGGATCCAATGATCGGGCGAAGCGATTTCGATTTCGTCCTGGTACTGCGTCATGCCGGTTCCGTCGAATTTGGGACCTTCTACGTTTAAGACCAGCCGTTGCTGTTCATCCAACTTGCCTTCGTAAACCCACAGGTGGGTCATCATCGATGCGATGAACGTGCCAACGTATCGCTGCTTGGTGGGGTCGTAGCCAAGCGAGAACAATGACGTCCACGGATCTCCTTCGGGCGAAACGCCGTTGCATTCCAATAAGTACCACAGCCCTCCGAAAGTTGTGGCGCGAACGGTACCTCGTGCCGATTGAGTCGATCCGTCCGGACCATCACATTCGTGGGCGAAATCCCAGTCACCCAATAGAGGCTGAAACCATTCGTGTTCACTTTGCGGTTTGGCAAACATGTTTGTTCCTTTTCAGTAAGTGTTGCTCAAGTGCAAGAATAGTCGTTCCAGACGCACCGGAATCGACAACGCGCGAGAAAATTCGACAGAAAAGTATGGTGTTCCGCTACGGTGACAAGCGACAAGTCGTTTTGGCAGAACAGCTTAAATCGCATCATAATTCTTCCATTCGCATCGCCAGGAATCGTCGTTCGGGCGCTTGTTGTGCGAGTGACAATGCCAAGCGGTAGGCATGGCGAGCTTCTTCGGTGCGTCCCAAACGACGTAATAGATCGGCCTGGGTGGCGTACGCCAAATGGAAGGTTGTTAACTCTCCTCGTTCCAGAATTGCATTGACAATCTGCAGTCCGGCGTCCGGTCCGTGGACCATGGCCACCGCGACAGCTCGATTCAATTCCACCACCGGTGACGAGTTGATTGAATACAACGCGGAGTATAACGCCAGAATCTGCGGCCAGTCGGTCAATTCTGCGGTCGGCGCGCTGGCATGAACGGCGGCGATGGCCGCTTGCAGCGAATACACGCCAACTCGATCCATCCTTAACGCTTGTTCGATCAGCGCCAAACCTTCCGAAATCAAAGTCGTGTCCCAGCAGCTTCGATCTTGATCTTCCAATAGCACGATGTCACCGAGTTGATTGGTTCGAGCGGTGCGGCGAGATTCGTGTAATAACATCAGCGCTAAAAGCCCGATGGTTTCGGCTTCTGGCGCCAATTGAACTAGCAAGCGGCATAGTCGAATTGCTTCGGCCGAAAGTTCTGTGCGCGTCACTTGTTCTCCCGAAGAAGCGGAATAGCCTTCGTTGAAGACTAAGTAGACCACGGCCAGAACCGAATCCAATCGTTCGTGGAATTCATCTTCATCGGGAATGGAAATCGGGATTCCAGCGTCACGGATTTTCGCTTTGCCTCGCACGATGCGTTGCGCCATGGTAGACGGATTTACCATGAACGCTGCGGAGATTTGTTCAGTGGTAAGACCACAGACTTCTCGCAAGGTCAGCGGCAGCTGAACTGCCGGATCGATGGCCGGATGGCAACAAGCAAAGATGAGCCGTAGTCGGTCGTCTTCAATAGGCTCATTCGATTTATGACGATTTGCGGCGGCCAGTTCCAGCACGTGCCGTGCAATGACGGGCGTCAATGCATCCAAACGACCCTGACGACGCAACGTGTCAATTGCTTTGAATCGGCCCGTAGAAATCAACCAAGCGGTTGGGTTTTCTGGGATGCCATCTTGTCGCCAGCAATCGACGGCAATGGAAAACGCTTCTTGCGTGGCTTCTTCGGCCAGGTCGAAGTCTCGCAGCATTCGCACCAACGATGCGTAAACGCGCTTCGAGCTATCGCGATAGATGGATTCGATTTCGCTTTGCCAGTGGCTAGGGTTTGACATGACCGAATTATGGCAAATTCGGCGAATCGATTTCAGTGGCGATCACTCAATTTTCAGCATCATGCGAATTTCGTTGCCCGTATCGTTAAAAGCGACTTCGCTCATGAAGTTGCGAATCAAAGTCAAACCACGACCGGCGTCCTGGGACAAATGCTCTGGTTGATTCGCTTCTTGTAATTTGGACGTGTCAAATCCCTGTCCTTCGTCTCGAATAACAAATTGAACCTTGTGTTTGGTGACATCCATGGCAAAGCGAATCCGCTTTTCGTCGGCCGATTTGCGTTGATCGTGAAGCCACTTTTCCAGCTTCTCTTCACGCAAAGCGTGGCGAGCGTCCTGGTGTTCGTCTGGTGCCAGTCCCAGGTTGCCGTGCAGAATGGCGTTCAATAGTGCTTCTTCGACCGCCAAATTGACATGCCGCACAATCGAAGGATCGCCAAAGTGCAACTGGTCTAACGTTTCGCGAATCAAATCCAGCAATGGTGGAATCAATTCCGGGTCTGTTTCCAAATGAAATTGGTGTCGTGTGTTGGTGGTTAGCTGAATCAATCGCTCTTTACTGCGACGAACATCAACCAACGAAAGTACCTGTTCCACCGTGTCCGCCAGAGTCTTGGGCATGTTACTTTTGGGGACATATGTCGCGGCGCCAGCATCCAGAGCATTCAATGCGACTTGTTCGCTGCCCTGTCCAGTGACCAAGATGACAGGAATCTGAGGAAAGCGTTGACGTGATTCTTTGCAGAGTTGAATTCCGTCAAGCCGAGGCATCTGTAGATCTGCAATGACCACGTCCGGTGATGTTACTTCCATCATCTCCAGTGCCGCAGCACCATCGTCCACGTAATCCACAATCCACTCTAAGCCTCGGTCCAGCAATCCGCCAATCAGCTTGCGGTCCGTTTCCGAATCATCAGCGACAAGTATCAGAGGCATATCGGCAGCTCCATAGTAAAGCGATGATCAGATGCAACTCTGCCATCAATTGGGTGCAAAACGAGAATCAATGCCTTTTCTTGTTCGACGCGTATTCTACTCTGTTGCGAAAGGATTTCCAAACGTGGATTGCTACGAAGCTACGAATCTTTCGTGTGAACATTCGGTGCGATTCGCAGACTCTACCAGATCCGCAATGGGGTCTTGGTGCTGGCAGTCGAATTTCGGATAATGGACAGTTCGAATGTAACTGTAATAAATGATGTGAACTCGTTTCCTTAGCGATACCGTGCGGCGTGCGACCGAAGTCACCGCGTTCTTGGCTGATCGGAGACCCGAATGAGAATACTGGCACGAATCGGCGCAGCGCTGGGTGGTATGTTAGCTGGCGGATTCTGCGTCGCAGGCATTCAGCAAATCAGCAGTTTGCTGTACCCAATCCCGGACACCGTTGATCCGAACGATCGGCAGCAAATAAATGAATGGATTAACGCGTTGCCGACGCTCGCGTTCTTGATTGTGCTGGCTTCCTGGGCCATCGGATGTTTTGTTGGAGCATGGACAGCTCGGCGATTAACTCCCCTACGGAGTTTATTTCCGGCAATTATTGTGGCGTTACTTTTCTTTGGCGCGACGATAGCAACAATGGTGATGATTCCACATCCCTGGTGGATGTGGCCCGCCGGAATTGCTGCGTGTGTTATTTTCGGTGGGCTCGGACTGGCATTGTCTGCACCAGAATTGCTTTCGATGCAAACGACACGTTTTATTCGTTCGCCGGTCGACCGTGTTTTCCAGACGCTGGCTAACATCGAGAATTTTTCTCAGGCCGTGCCGGGGATCACGAATGTCCAGTTCTTGAGCGAACAGAAACAAGGCTTTGGAACTCGATTTGTCGAAACTCGCATTATAAATGGACGACAAGCATCAACCGAATTGGAAGTAACGCAATACGAACAAAACGAACGTGTACGAATGTTGAGCGATGCAGGTGCCACCCTTTGGGATACGGTGTTTACCGTTGCTCCATACGAAGATGGAACGCGAATGGATATGCAGATGGACGCTAAACCGTACGGTTTGTTCGCCAAGTTAATGGTGCCGGCCATTTTAGGAGTGGTATCCAAGGCGGTGGAATCGGATATGGATGCCGTCAAAGTGTATTGTGAGTCTTCGCAAGCAAATCCGGTGGATGAGAACAATCTGGTCGACCAGAAGGAAACGTAGTAGTGAAGTTGATTGATCAATATGCCAATTCGATTCATGCCCTGCAGGATGTGGGGCAATTGTTTTTTCAACGAGGCTGGTCGGTGGGGACCAGCAGCAATTACAGTGTCGTCGTAAACCGCGAACCGTGTCAGTTATTGATCACGGCCAGCGGAAAAGACAAAGGTCGCTTGGCCGAAGAAGATTTTGTGCTGATTGATGAAGCGGGACAGCCAGTGCATGCTGGGCAGCCTAAATCATCCGCAGAAACGCTGTTGCATTGTGTGTTGGCAAAACATGCCGGAGCGGGCAGTATTTTGCACACGCATTCAGTCTGGGGAACATTGCTATCTCAGTACTATTTTTCCGCGGGCGGTTTTGCCATGGAAGATTACGAAATGCTAAAAGGGCTGGACGGAGTTGTTTCGCATCAACACACCGAGTGGGTAGACATTTTTGACAACACGCAGGACATCGCTTCGTTGGCGAACGAATTAAGCCAACGGTTTGTCGACGGAACGGCTCCGGCACACGGGTTTCTCATGCGGCAACATGGACTGTACACTTGGGGTAAAACAATCGAAGATGCAAGACGACATATTGAAATATTCGAATTCCTATTCGAATGTCTGGTTCGAAAACAAACGCTATTCGACGCGACGGGTTCGCCCGCTGGCATTGGCTAACTTCCACTATATTGCTAAAGGAGAAACACATGGGGCGAATCAGTATTCCCGACCAAAATCGTCAGATTGAAGACGTGCAAGAAATCCTGGACTTCTTAAAACCATTCGGGATTTGGTACGAAAAGTGGGACGTGGAAGGTCGCATCGGTCCAGACGCCAGTAGTGAAGAAATTCTGGCGGCGTACCAACCTGAAATTGATCGCCTCAAACAAGCCGGAGGCTACGTGACCGCAGATGTCATCAATGTCACTCCGGAAACGCCCGGCTTGGATGTGATGATGGAAAAGTTCAGCAAAGAGCATACGCATTCTGAAGATGAAGTCCGCTTCACCGTCAAAGGTTCCGGCGTTTTTCATATTCATCCCGACAACGGTCCTGTCTTTGCCGTACAAGTGGAATCTGGAGACCTGATCAACGTACCGTCCGGGACGAAGCATTGGTTTGATCTCTGTTCAGATCGAACCATACGCTGCATTCGCTTGTTCTTAGATCCAGCCGGCTGGGCACCGCATTATGTGGAAGACAATGTCGATCATAAATACGATCCTGTCTGCTGGGGGCCAAACTACTTGGCTGGACAAGGCGGCGATGCGAATGATTCGGCGGTCAAACTCTAGCGTTCTGCGAATAAGACTCGGTTGTAGATAACGAACGGATGGTCATGAAGTTTTCTGGTTCGGGAATTCTATTGGATATCGAAGGGACAACTTCGCCCATCCGCTTTGTCTATGATCAAATGTTTCCGTTTGTGCGTCGAGAATTGCGCAGCTACTTGCAAACGTATTGGGCAAGCGAGGCGTTGACTGAAGCCTGTGACCTGATTGCTCAAGATGCGGGATACGCGTCTCTGCAAGCGTGGTCGGAACATGTTTTGAACAGCAACGCTTGCGATAGCACTCAACAGATGGCGTTAGTCGCCAGCGAAGTTGCTCGGTTGATGGATGCCGATGTCAAAGCCACCGGCTTGAAGCGGTTGCAAGGCCTGGTCTGGAAAGACGGATTTGAAAGTGGTGAATTGAAAGCCGAATTGTTTCCGGACGTGGCCAACGGCGTTCGAACGTGGCAACGTCAAGGCATGGACGTGCGAATCTATTCGTCTGGTAGTGTTCAAGCCCAGAAGCTGTTTTTTCAGCACACAATCGAAGGCAACTTGCTGCCCTGTTTCCAGGCGCACTACGACACTACCACGGGCGGCAAGAAAGAAGCTGCTAGCTATGCTGTGATTGCTAGTGATTACCAATTGTCGTCTGACAAAATTCTGTTTGTCAGTGACATTGTGGAAGAATTAGACGCTGCCAAAATGTCCGGGATGGCCACGGCGCTAAGCGTTCGTCCCGGCAATCATCCGGTCACCAATCCGCATCAACATCCTGTGATTCGCAGCTTTGCAGAAATTGAATGCGTTTGAAAAGACGCATTCCGTCTGGGTTGGTTTGCTGGGATGCCCACTGGCGACGTGAAAAATTTCTTGACCGCCGTTGATGGCTAGATAAGATTCCAGCGGTTGCCCATGATGCAGTGCGGACGGCGATAGCTTGGTCGCCTGAGCATTCGGCAATCTTCGGACGAAAAGATCTTCGTCCTGTTCGGCGTAGGGATTCGCAAATTCAGGAATCTTGAGTTCATGGAGGTGCGAAGACAATGTCGAGTCTTCTTTCGAATCAGACAATGTTGTTGGCCGTGCTTTTCCTCAGTGCGATTCAGGTAAGGGGATGGTCCAATCCTGCGGTTCGCTTTGATGTGGATGGCACCGTGGTGTGTTGGGATCGAACCGACGACAGCTTCACAGCAGCTCACCCCGGTTTTCGCCTTTACGAAGCGAAGTTTCGGATTTCTTCGTTCCAAACCAGCTCGGCAGCGCCGGGCGAATTAAGCGTGTTGATTTCCGCGCCCAGCTTATTTGTGCAGGATTATGCTCCGCGCACCCTGTTGGAATCGGACGTAGTGGGAAACATTTCTCACAATCAGCAATCCGAAAAGAATTCAAATATCGGCCTGACGGCAACCTCCAACTGGGACCTGCCTTTTGCCGCCAGTGCCAACGCGTCCGACAATCGACGTCATAGTGAAAGTTCGCAGTTTGAAACTCGACCTTCCAAATCGTTGGTGCAAGCGAGCGGTACGTTGCGTCGAGGTACCGCGGCGTTTTTTAAGTTTCACGCAAATTCGCAAAGCTCGCTGGAAGGTGCTCGCGAAGTCACGCTCTGGCTGCAAGCCCCCGATGATTGGCGAGCAGACTACGTGACGGTGTTGTGTTCATCCAAGTCGGCTGACAACAAGGTGGCGGACCGAGACTTATTCACGGTCGGATTATATCGAGCGGGTGATGGAGAAGCGAAACAAGTGGCGGACGAAATTGTCCAGGCCGAACGACTCGTTCGTCGCACCGCCAGCCATGTTGTGCGAACGCGTTCGAATAAAAATCCGTTTACTTCGATCTTCAAATCTAACGAACCGAAGCTGCCGGAAGACTGGCTGGCAAAAGTGCTCACGTCCCGAGCGGCTTCACGTACATTCGCCTTTGAGAAACAGCTGCCTCGAGACGTACGTGAAGCCGTTACGGCGTTGACCACCGCAAAACAGCAAGTGGCTTCGATCAATTTACCGACGTCGCATGCTTCCGCAATTGCGGCCAACTAGCCAGCACGACAAAGACGGCTAAGATATTCTGGGGCAAATTGGGCGTGTCTGCCTATGTGTTCGGCAGACACGGTTCCACGATCCAATCTCACTTTTTGTTCGACTTTGCCCTGTTGTCGTCATGGTTGCCCCAAGCGGCAAACGCCATATCTTGCCAGTGAACCGATTCGCCCCGGATAGATGGAAGACCGCCCGGCAATGCTGCAGACGTAGCCAGCGAATTGGACGTTACTAAACGGGCCGGTTCAGCAAAGCGGAGCGAATTCGCAATGTAGCTAGAACGCTGGAAGGCAACCACAAAGTCTTGGCTAGTGAAGTCGCCATCGCCATTCCAGTCGCCCGATTGCCAAATCGAATTCTGCGAAACGCCGTCTTCGTACTCTTCATATTGGAACACCAACACCAAGTCTTGCGAATCAAACACGCCGTCCAAGTTCGAATCGCCATATTCAATCCCCATGATCGATTCCACCATGACGTCTCGATCATGGCTGTCCAACTGACCGTCTTGTGTCACATCATACGTTGGATCGAACTGAGGATTTCTTAGCGCCGCCAGCAGCAAATTAAGATCTAAAACGTCCACTTCTCCGGAACCATCAAAGTCGCCCAGCACTGCATCTCCGATCGATCCTGGTGACGGTGTTCCCGCAGTAAAAGACGCAGCCAGACTACCAACGCCTTGCGCACGCTGCAGTGACGCACCTTGGCCGTCTGCTGTGGTGGGCCAGGGAGCCAGGTCGTCATACAAGACTTCATCCATCAATAGGAACGAAATCAGATCGGGATTATTATCGTCCAACGCAACCGATTGTTCTAGCTGCAGAAGATCGTAGCTGTTCCCCAGCGAACCGCCGTAACCGCCGAATCGCAGGTAATTGCCATCCGCTAGACCGTACTGCGCTTCAAACGCAGCCAGGCGCCGCGAGTTTTCCGGGTCGTCAGGATTGAACCGCAAGATAATCGCGGTACGACCGGCAGGCAGCTCCGCGTCCACCGGAAATTCGAAATCAACGCCGCCGCGAATTTGCCACTTCGACAGGTCCACACCGGTAGCCGTTGGGTTGTAAACTTCAATGAATTCCAAGTCCGATTCGCCAATGCCAGGATCAATAGCCAAGGCTGCGTCACTGACAACGGCGTGGTATTGGACTTCGGAAATCAGAACGGGGCCGCTGATGGGATTCGCATTGGCTTGGCCTAATGTTGGTGTGTTCAGTCGAATCACTCGGCCTGTGCCGTTCGGGAAACGCCCGATAGATTCGCCTTCTGGCGAAGCACCAAATTCAATGCGGTCCATGAACATGGTGACTTGGCCGTTGCTGTCCAATTGCGTCAACCACACTTCGTCACCCGCCGTGCCGCTGAGTCCAAAACCGAATTGAACTTGATTGAAAACCACGGTTGCTCCAGGAGCCAACACGGTATTGTCCGGAATCCGATATTTGGCCAGATCATTGTCGTTGTCGCTCAGATACCAGCCGCCAATATCAACTGCCGCGTTGGACAGGTTCAGCAGTTCAATGGCGTCTGCACCATTCGGCCCTGCCGGATTGGAAACCACTTCATTGATGACCACCGGTTGTGGATTTCCTGGAAACGCGCCGGGCGTGCCCTGCCAACGATGATTGGGCGTGGTCCACTGATACCACTTGCTGGCAAGCTCGCCAGCAGCGACTGACGATTGAACTTCCAGCGTGCCGCCAATTCCGTCGGCAAAGGCCGACCACGGATCGTTGTCGTTGTATTCCATGTCGAACAGCGTTTCGCCCGTGCCCGACACAATGCGAATCCGATCCCCTGCGTTGTCGAGCGAACCGGCATATTCGCCCAGCACCACCATGTCTTGCAGGCCTTGGCTGTATCGCATTTCAAATGCGGCCCGGTTGGCCACCAGTAGCCCCGCGCCAGGCGACATGCGTGTTTCCGCTGCCGCATCAAAGTCAAATTCGATGCCGCCGGTAATTCGTACTCCTGTCAGGTCCACATCCGCATTGCCAAAGTTGTGGAGTTCCACGAATTCGAAATCTTGATTTGTAAAACCGGCCGCTGCTTCGGCTGCCGATACCGGTGCAGGATTGTAATTGATTTCCGAAATAGTCACGGTCGGTTGTTCAACAATGATATTGTATTCCAGCGTGCCGCTCCAATCGGTCAGCACAATGCGGCTTTCGTCACCTCGATAGGTTTCATCATCAAAGTGACGAGCGATAATGCGCGTATTCTTTTCGGCGACAATCGCTTCGCCAAATGGCAACAGCTGTGCGGTGGCCGCTGGCATGCCGTCTGGTCCTCGAGGATCCGAGCCATCTGTAGTGTAATAAATGCGTGCTCGAGGATTATGGCCGATGCTGACTGCACTGGAGACCAGTTCCGGAGCAATCAGCATGTCGTTACTACTGGCCGAAGAATTGATGCCTCGAATGGCCAACACGTTTTCTCCTTCGACCAAGGCCGAATAGAATTCGCTGATATCGTACGGCTCAAACTGTTCCGCGTCGGAATTGCGGCGAGTGGAAGCGCGAGAATCCCACGCCAGTTCGTCGTCTCGTAAATTGCTTCTGGCTACTTCTTGACCATTGATGTACGCCACAAAACCGTCGTCGTAACGCATGCGAAGTGTCAAGCGGTTGTCAGCCAATGACTGCAGGTTGTCAATCTGGAAGGGAATGCGAACCATGGTTGTGGTGCCATCCTCCACTGGATTGAATTCGGTACGAACCAGTTCTTCGAACCCGCCGAATCCCACGCCCATTGGCCCTTCTAGCCAACTGGCATCGTCAAAACCAATTTGCGTCCAGTCCGTTCCCAACGCATTGTCACTGGGCGAAAAAATCCGACCGATCGCGGTGCCAATATCACCAGATATCAACACGGTATCGTCCAATACTTCTTGAATGGGCCCGCGGATTTCAATGCGCTGACCCAGTGTGGCCGTGATTCCAACCAAGGCGTCGCCGGTCTGTTCGTTCACCAGCGGAACGTATTCGCCGTCCAATAAATAACGCGGAGCACCGGTGAACGTGGAATCCATAAAGGCCAGTCGTTCGTGCAACCAAACTCGCATATGCTCCACTTCACCTTGCCACGTACCGTCTAATTTTCCGGAAGAATAACTGCTGGACGATCGAGGCCGCACGGCTCGGTTCACCGTGGCGGCATAGTTGCGTTCCTGAGCTTCCGCAATTTCTCCAGCCAGTTTATCAATCAACGCGTCGATACTTTGGTTGCTGAATTCGGTTCGCCGAAACTCGGTCCAGCGATCGACATAACGCTGCCAAAAACCGGGATCGCGGAAAGCCTGCGTGTACCAACCTCGAGTGAAAAAATTACTGTTTCCCGAACCGCCCCAACGACTGGGATCGTCATCGCGATCATCCAGCGATTCCATGGACCGATCAAAGTCCCAAGCCGGACCCATTTCCACTTTGCCATCTCGGTCCTTGAACACGTAGGCACTGAGCGCGAACGCATCGACATCATCCATCAAGACGCTTAGCAAGTGGTGATCAACCCACGAATCGACATCGGCGTATTTGCTGTAGCCTTCTGGATCGCTAATATCGGGGTCGCGCAAAGCAGTGGCCATTTCGCCTAAATAGTCGACCACCCAACTCTGTTGTTCTCGCGTGGCCTTCTGGTCATCACGCGCGGAACGGCTGGCGGGGCTCTTGGGGTGCACCCAATTCAACGTCAGTCCGCCGGCGGTAAAGCCGGGCGCGTCGGGATCTGCGCGATCAATCTTCCAGACATAGCCGCCACTGATGTCTGGTTCGGCGTTGTCTTCGGGCGTAATGGCATCAATGTCCAATCGACCAGGATCGGGCTTGATGCGTTCGACCAACACATACACGCCCATGTAGTCTCGTTCGCCCACAATTGTATCGTTGCGATTCAGGTAGACTTCCACCGCTCGAGTTCTTGGTGCCCAGCGTCCAATGTTGTTGCTTAACGCATAGGCAAATTGATTCCGAATCATCGCTCGATCAAAACTAAACGGCGCGTGCAGCACCCAATCGCTATCGGCAGAAAGTCCCAGCAGCGGAATATTAGCGTCGTCGTCCTTGGTGGTTCCGGCGGCGCCCCAAGTTTCAAACGTCATGTTGGGTTTGGCTTGTCCAGCCGTACTGGAACCTCGATCTCGCACGCCGCCTCGTCCCAAATAATCCACCACGCCACCCAATGACGCTCGACCAGTAGCCTGACTCACTTCGAACGCCGCCACACCTACCGTCGTCAAATCGTTGGAGGCGTCTGGCAAGAAACGGTTGGTCATGGTGTCAATCACCATGATGGGAATGTCTGAATCGCGTCCTTGCAGTTCGGCTTCCATGGCTAGATACGTGCCGCTGCTAATGGGGCTCGGTTCCAGCGGCGAATCGGACGTGTCAAACACTCGAGCTTGTACCAGTGCGCTTTGCGTCAGTTGGAACGGAGCGGTGTACAGGAGCGATTCTGCAGTGGGTTCGCTGCCGTCCAAGGTGTAGCGAATTTGGAAGGCGGCGGATGGTTGAGGCAGTGCGAGTTCCACGACGGTGCTGCCGAAGAAAACGCCTTGCGGGCCTAGAATCAGCGGAGCCGGAGCGGCGGGAACCGAATTGGCTTCGCCTGGTGTGGGCGAAGTGAAGAACTGCACAGCATTGGGAACAAACGTGGTGGCGTTCAATCGAGCGTCAAAGAAGAAGTCTCGATCAGCCGCTTCGATGTTCAGCCCGTGGATGGCCAAAACGTTTTGGCCAACCTGCAGCTGGTCCAGAAATTCGGTCAGGTCAAAGCGTTCAGTAGGAATCAGGCCCGCCGTGGCGCCGTGAGTGCCAACGGCCGTCGCGTTCCAAGCGACCACGTCAGGTGCGGGCGGTGCGGGAGGCAGTGGTGCATTGCGTTCTGCCACCAGCGTACCGTTTAAGTACGCACGGAAACCATCGTCAAACCGAGTGGAAAACGAAAGTTGGTCCCATAGCTGCGGATTGGTGTCGATGGTAAAGGGAAATCGCAGAAAGACCGACGAATTGACGTTGTGCATCGATTCGGACAGATCCAAATTGGTTCGCGAACCATAAACGGGCGCTTCGTCCGGAACCACAAATCGCACGTTCTGAAAATTGGCGGTCATGTCCAACGAGGGCGCGTCGGTAAATAGACCCACTTTAGGATCACGGATGTTGGGTGCGTCTTCCGAACCATCTTGCAGTTCCGCCACCAATTCCCAAGGATCGGCATCGTCCGTGCGGTAATAGCCGGTCCACGTCCGATTGGCGCCGTCGCGAACTAGCCGCAATGAATATTCGTTGCGACTACTGCGTGTCACCGAATCCACTCGATTGTCATTCGCTTGTAATTCGAACCGCAAACGAGAACTATATTGCAGCTTCAAAACGGGCGTGTTCGATTCACCATCGAAGACCA
>JAGQOZ010000648.1 GCA_020426955.1 Planctomycetales bacterium | reverse complement strand
TATGAGGTCATTGCCAACGTCGATTCCATCAGCGCGCCTGAATTGATTTATCCAGAAGCGGTCTATCTGCATAATGGGGAATCGTATTTTATTCGCCACTTGGATTTGGAAAACAAGATTGCGCATGCGGAACGCCATGAAATGGATTACTACACGCAAGCTGTCTTGGAAAGCCATGTCCGGATGACTCGGCAACACGATTCTTCGTCAGCCATGCCCACAGCGTCGCTGGGATTTGGCGAAGTGGATGTCAGCTGGCAAACCGTGGCATTTAAGAAAATCAAATTTGAAACTCGTGAAAACGTCGGCTTCGGCAAAGTCAGTATCCCCGAACAACATCTGCCCACCACCGCGTTCTGGTTGACTCCGCAGGATGACATTCGCGTGGCCATGAAGGCCGCCAAATTGCAAACGGGCGAAGGCCTGTGTGGTCTGCGAAATCTGGCCGTCGAATGCCTGCCGATGCTGGCCATGTGTGACAATCGCGACATCAGCGGCGTGGTGGATAGTCAGAATTTGGGCCAGAGCAGTATGATTGTCTATGATCGCTATCCAGGCGGACTCGGGTACAGCGAAAAAGGATTTCACGTGATTCAATCGCTGTTAGAGTTGTGTTACCAAATGGTGCAAGAATGCGAGTGTACCGACGGTTGTCCCAGCTGCGTTGGTCTGCCCAACTTGCGGCCGGCCATTCATAGTGATCCAGATCTGAGCCGCGGCTACCCCATTCCGGATAAGGCCGCCACCATTCGGTTGCTGGAACTATTGTTGCAGATTGATCCGGATTCGCACGCGAATGGAGAACTGGTAGAATCGGCTTCGTAGGGCAAATTTTACAACGGTTGTTCGCGTCAGTCGTTGACCATCGTTCACGGATGTAGAAGCATGTTATCGCCAGAAACGCTGCAACGATTGAGAATGTTGAATCGGCAACCGATGCCCGATTCGCCATCGCCGCCTGCGGTTCGAACCGAAGCAGCGTACGAATCGAATCCACCCACGCTGGCTGACTTGAATTCGCTGGACGCTTCTCAGTTGCATTCGTTTCGAATCACGACACCGAATGCCAGCGAAGACGTTACGCATGTGCCATCCTTAAACGAATTGCTGGCCATCCGGTTGGCTCGTTTACACGCCGGGCAACCTGCGGAATCCAGTGATAAAGTAACCGACCGTCCTTGTCTGCATTCGCCGGACGAAGTATCCGAATCGACCACATCTTTGGACGACGGACGATCGATCGCCACGCCCTGGGGCGAACACTGGTTGATAGAAACACCTTTATCCAACCTCTGGCCCAATTCGGCGAACGCCATTCTAGCCACATCACAGCAATTGGCCACATCGCCATTGGCGTCTCAGGAAGCGGAACCGCCCAAATTCAAAACAGCTGGTCAACGATGGCAGGACCTACGAACGCTAACCACCTGTTTTCCTGGAGACGTAGCGTTCTTGGATTTAGAAACGTGTGGCTTTGCCGGAACCATGGTTTTCTTAGTCGGCTTGATCCATCCTTCCGAAAATGGTCCCGTGTTGTCCCAGCTTTTTGCTCGGAACTACGCCGAAGAAAAAGCCATGTTCCAAACCATGTGGCAACTCATTCAACCCTGCCGCACACTAGTGACGTTCAACGGAAAAAGTTTTGACTGGCCCCAAGTGCATGACCGTAGTACCATGCA
This sequence comes from Planctomycetales bacterium, assembly GCA_020426955.1. Taxonomy (GTDB): domain Bacteria; phylum Planctomycetota; class Planctomycetia; order Pirellulales; family Pirellulaceae; genus JAGQOZ01. Next base: position 1,528 of record JAGQOZ010000648.1, on the reverse strand, counting down.
TCTATTGGGTACCAGAATCGATCAAGACGAACCGATTTTGGCAACACCCAACAGCGATTCGCAAGCACCGGCTACGTTCACATCGGAGCAGATGACGCCACAATCGGTTCGCCCCGAACCGTACCATATTGATTTGCTACATCACGCAAGACGTCGATGGCGAAAGCGCTTGCCTAACTGCAAACTGCAAACGATTGAACGCTATGTTTGCGGACGGAATCGAAGCGGAGATATTGCTGGTCGAGATATCCCGGTGGCGTATCATGAATATGTGCGAACCGGTGACGCATGGCAAATGAAAACGGTCTTGCACCATAACGCGTTGGACTTGGTCACGCTGTTTCAGATTGCCATGGTGATTTTGCGAACGGAAGCGGAATCAGCGTAGCGGCAGATTCGTATCCGAGTCGTATTGCGTTCGCCGATGATTGTCTGAGGTAGATTCGATAGCCAGCAAGGCAATAGCTGCGTCAGTGGCCAGAAACGTGTCACGCATCGCAGCGGATTCCAAGCGTTCGAAGCCAGCTGCGTCGGCCGCAGATTCACCTTCTCCTTCAGCCGACTTAGCAATGCGGTCCAGTTCATTGATCACTTGCAACGCGTCCAGCGGTGACAAGAATCCGTCACCCGTGACATCCACATACGGAGGTGGCAAAGTAGTGACGGACGGAACAGACATACGTCGCGCGCCTTGGGAATCCAAGTCATTCAGGACAATCAACGCGTCGATGGGCGAAATGGCCGCATCGCCATTGACATCAAAACGCTGGTTTGGATTTTGCCACGAATTGCCCGGGCCGTTACTGATCACAATCTGAACGGCCGCTTGATTGGAAACTGCTCCTTCATTGTCCTTGACCGAATACAGCAAGATATCATCCCCAGACCGTCCGGCCGTAGCAGTATAAGTAATGTGACCGGTGTTCGGATCAACGGTGGCGGTGCCCTTGATGGACGGGAAAGTGATTTCCACGGACAGGGGATCCAGCGTGCCGTCGGGATCGGAATCATTGACCAATACATCAATCGTGACAGGAAATCCCGCTTCGGCAATTAGTTCATCGTCTTGAGCGACGGGCGTGCGATTCGCCACTTTGGAACCGAACAGTAATCCCGTGCGATTGATGCCCGCCAACACTTCGATTTCAAACACATCGTCCGTCGGCGACGTCGCTTGCCAACCATCGGGCGTGACCTGCCGAATCTGATACGTTCCCGCTCGCAGGCCTTTGAACTGATATTCGCCATCGTTGTTGGTGGTAGCGCGTAGTTCGTCGCTATCCAAAATGCCGTCGCCATCGTTGTCCAGAAACACGGTTCGCCCAGACAGAACACCTTCATTGCTGTTACGAATTCCGTTGGCATTGAGATCATGAAACACGCCGCCAGAAATGGTGGCGACGGTGGAGACTCGAGTATTAAAATCGACCTTTTGGTTTTCACCGTTGATAATCACATCCGCCACAGTCATGGACCCCGTAATGCCGTTGCCCGTGGCAGTGACGGTGTAAGTTCCGGCCGGAACTTC
>JAGQOZ010000647.1 GCA_020426955.1 Planctomycetales bacterium | reverse complement strand
TCGCCGCTAAGTATCGAAGTAACGCAAGCGGTTTCGGCCGGTTCGCTGACAATGAATCAAGACGGTTCGTTCCAATATGATCCGCAAGGGTTCAGCGGGCCTGCGACGTTTGCGTATCGAATTTCCGACGGCCAGACGCCATCGGCGCCGGTGACGGTTTCGCTCCGAGTGAACTCGGCGCCGACGGCCGTCAACGATTCGTATTCCGTGGACGAAGACGCTTCCTTGACGGTGACTGCGGCCACGGGCATTTTGCAAAACGACACTGACGCGGAAGGCGATACGTTGACCCTGACGGTCATTTCCGAAACGGCAAACGGCGAAGTCGAAGTAGAACCGACGGGCGAATTCACCTATACGCCAAATCCCGATTTTTCTGGCGAAGATCAATTTACCTACGTGGTGAACGACGGACTTGTCGATTCGCCGGTCGGAGTGGTGCGAATTCAAGTGGTAGGCGTGAACGACGCGCCGGTAGGTCGTAGTGATGTGATTATTTTGCCCGGCGGCGGGACGCAGCAGATTGCCGCTTCCGACGGCGTCTTGGCAAATGATTCGGATATCGACGGTCCAACTCTAACGGCCCTTCTGGAAACGGCTCCGCAAACCGGTTCGATCGAACTGGCCGCCGATGGTTCGTTCCGTTACACGCCGGGGCCAGCCTTTAATCGATTGGATCGTTTTACTTATCGAGTGACCGATGGTACAGCAACTTCGGAACCGATCAGTGTCACGTTGGTACAAGCTGCGGATCCTGGTAATAGCACGCCCAAGGGTGATTCGATCGTGACGTTCAATGAAGTCATGTACAACCCCGTGGGCGACGCAGATTCTCAATTGGAATGGATTGAACTGCACAATCAGATGGCCATCAACATGGACATTTCACGCTGGAGTCTGGGCGGCGGCATTGATTTCTTCTTCCCGGAAGGGACCGTGATTCCGGGCGGTGGGTTCTTGGTGGTGGCGGCCAATCCAGAAGAATTCACGGCAGCCACGGGCCAAACCAACGTCATGGGACCGTTCAGTGGTCGACTGGCCAATGACGGTGAAGAACTGCTGTTGATCAATAATTCCCAGCGGATCATGGACCGCATGGTCTACTCGGATAGCGGTGACTGGCCGGTAGCTGCTGATGGTTCCGGTGCGACGTTGACCAAAAAGTTTCGACATTCGGCATCGGGCGAAGCCGACAGCTGGACGTTTAGTTCGAACGTAGGTGGTTCGCCCGGAGCGGCCAATCCAACCGAAGATGACGTCTTGCCTGCGTTGGTATTTAACGAAATCGCGGCAGCCAGTGACGAAACCTTTCGCTTGGAACTGGCCAATCTTTCCAGCGAATCGGTTTCGTTAGCAGGCTGGGGCATCACGACCGATGACAGTTTGACGCCCGTCTATGCTTTGGGTGACGGAACGTTGTCAGCGGGTGGTTATTTGGTGGTTACGGAAAGTCAGCTCGGCTTCCAACCGGCAGATCAGCAGCGACTGTTCCTGGTGCATACGGACGGAACCGTGGCGGATGCACGCCAAGTGACGGGACGTTTGCGAGGTCGCGCGGCGGAGCTGGATTATGCGTGGGAGTATCCGGCCACGGAGACATTTGGGGCGGCAAATCAATTTCAATTTCAGTCGGACATTGTGATCAATGAAATCATGTACCATGCGGCTGGTTTCTATGTGCCCGAGATTGACAAGTATTTTGATTCGCCCGAAGAATGGGTCGAACTGTACAACCAAGGCGACGCTGCGGTCGATTTATCGGCGTGGGCATTCAGCGAAGGGATTCGCTACGAATTCGCTGCAGGCACGGCACTCGGCGCCGGCCAGTATTTGGTCTTGGCGAAAGATCCGGCAGCGCTGATTGGTCGCTACGATCATCTGACAGCCGCCAACACGTTTGGACCCTACGATGGCCAATTGGCCGATGGGGGCGAACGTTTGCGTCTGAATGACGCAGTTGGTAATCCGGCGGACGTAGTGACTTATTTTGACGGAGGCCGTTGGCATGATACGGCGGATGGCTACGGAAGTAGCTTGGAACTCAAAGATCCCGCCAGTGACAACGCCGTGGCAGAAAGTTGGGCGCCCAGCGACGAAGCATCCAAAACCGCTTGGCAAACGATCACCTATTCTGGCAGCGGCAGAAACAATCTAAACGATCCGCAGCAATACCATGAATTCTTGTTGGGCATGTTGGATGCGGGCGAAGTTCTGATTGACGACGTCACGGTCAAAGTGAATCCGGGCCAAGCCGATGAAGCTCAGCTGATTCAAAACGGAACGTTCGAAGCGGACATTCTTGGTTCGTCTCCGGCTACTTGGCGAATCATCGGCACGCAGCACGGTACCGTGGTATCTGATCCGGACAATCCTGAAAATCAAGTCCTGCGATTGGTGGCCACGGGACCGACCGAACACATGCACAACAACGCGGGCACCACACTCAAGGATGGCGACACTTTTCACCGCATTTCCAATTCCAGTGACTATGAAATTTCTTTCAAAGCCAAATTGGTTTCGGGATCCGCTCAACTAAATTCTCGGTTGTATTTCAATCGCTTGCCCAAGACCACTCGGCTGGATCGTCCCGAAAACGGTGGCACGCCCGGTTTGGTCAATTCGACATTTGTGTCGAATGCGGGGCCCACGTACGACGGCTTGATTCATTCGCCCATTATTCCGGATGTGAACCAAGCGATGACGGTTTCGGTCAATGCGTTCGATCCGCAGGGCGTGCAAAGTATGACGCTGTATTACAGCGTTAATGGCGGCGAATTTGCGTCGGTGCCGATGACGTTGGTGGGCCAGAAGTACGCAGGGACCATTCCGGGACAAGCAGAAGGTGCGGCCGTGCAGTTCTATGTCGAAGCGACGGATGCGGCTGGCGGAATGTCTCAGTTTCCGGCGGCTGGGCCTGATTCGCGAGCGCTGATCCGAGTGAACGATGGGCAGTCGGATGACAGCCCGCTGCACGAACTTCGTATCGTGATGACGCCGGAGGACACCTCGTTTTTGCATGAAACCACCAACGTGATGAGCAACGACCGGCTGGGAGCGACCGTGATCTACAATGATCACGAGGTCTTTTATGATGTCGGCGTGCGTTTGAAGGGAAGTCAGCGAGGTCGAGACAAAGTGGTGCGAGCCGGGTTTAATCTGCAATTCGATCCCATGCAACTGTTCCGAGATGTGCATTCGACGATTGGGATTGAT
>JAGQOZ010000646.1 GCA_020426955.1 Planctomycetales bacterium | reverse complement strand
AACAGCCCAATGATCAATTCGTGAAAATAGTTGGGCGCGGCCAAACCGTCGGGTTCCTCCGCGATCGCTCGATAGGCATACGTATGCCACTGGCTTCGCCCAGATTCGTCACTGCTTCGCCAATTTTCTGGCAATCGATTGTCAGCCCAGGGATTGATCAGTTCCAAGCTGGACCCGCCGCCGTCGGCCGCTTCTGGCCAGCGACCGCCATCGTAATAGTGGACTTCGTTCGCAGGATTTCCCAAGGCGTCATTCAGCACTATGCGTTCTCCGCTGTTGCTGAGTTGTCCATTGAACGGCCCAACAATTCGCGCTTCGGGAAACTGTTGTTGTAGTTGATCGGGATGCTTTGCCACGACCAGAAATTCGCCGGGCGCCAATTGCGTACCTGGAGCGAATTGAAATTCAATGCCTTCATCCAGCGTCCAGTCAGAAAGATCCACGGTCGCATCGCTGCGGTTTAGCAGTTCCAGCCATTGCGTATCCGATTCCTCATACGCCGAACCGGGTGTCGTTTCCGTCGCAAATAATGTTGCTCCAAACGCCACGTCGTCACTACCGGCCGCTTGATAGGTAGCGACTGCCAACACGTTGTCACCTTGCCGCAGTGCGTCGGCAGGCAGCTGAATCACGCCAGTGAACTCGGATGCGGCGTCATTTTGCAGCGAGTTTTGACCGTGAGTCAGCGGCCCGTCGGCTAAATTGCGACGATAGACTTCTTGGCCATTCAGGTACACAACCGCGCCGTCATCCGCCAGCAGGTTCATAAACAGCGATGTATTTTCCGGATTGCCGCTAAACGGAAATGCCTGCCGGAAATAGTTGGTTGCCGCGCCAACGGCCATTTCGGTGCCTAACGTCAGTGGTTCTGAAATGAAGTTGAAATACAAGTCATCCAGCAAGATCGTCGCGTTCGCGTTGCCGTTGGGATTTTGCGATCGAATGGTCAAGGAATAGGACGACTTGTTGGCCACAAACAACTGGCTGGATCGAGTTCGAAACGTTTTGTCTGAAACTAAACGTTTGGCCGAAATAACTTGTTCTGTGGCCAAACCAGCGTCCAACACAATTTCCAAATCATTGGCGGCGGGCGACGCGTCGCTCAGCTGTTCCGACCAACTAAACGCATACGTGACACCTGATTCAAAACCACTGATACGCTGCGAAAGGGCGGAACTACCCTGTAAGTACAACAGTTGGTTGCCTTCGGGTGCAAACGTGTTGCCTTGAATGGAACTTTGTCGACGCGAAATCCCCGTTTGTCCCAAAAACGTCCAACCGGCTCCAGCGGGCGAATTGACTGCCGCTCCTTCGGCCAGAGAAAAAAGTTCGGCGTTGCCGTTGGCAACCAGCGGAACCGCTCGAGTCATCCGGACGTTGTCCAGCAACGCGGTGTTGTCTTCTGCGGCGTTGCCGATGTTGCGAACATTGCCGATTCGCAGCGAAGCGGTGGCCGTGGCCGCGGTGAACGGTTGACTGATGACATGCACAAAACGGTCTGTTCGAACGACGTCGTGTTCGGAAACAATCGAATTGGTACCCATCGATGCAAAGACGCGAGCGTCCGTGTCGGTGAGGCCTCGTTCATTTTCGTAATACTGCAACGTATACCGCTTGCCGGGAACAAAGCCCGTCAAGCTTTGCGTCAAGTTGGTAGCACCTTGCAGGAACGCCACTCGTTCTCCGTCTGGAACCGTGCCGTCATTCAGAAACGGACCGGTGGAATCATTCAAGCCGGAACTGCCGCCGTTGGACCAGCCTTCAATCGAACCATAGCCGGGCCATTCCGCCAACGGCCCTTCCTCAAAACTACCATTGGCAATGGCTATGGTACTGGTCCCGACGCCGTCTGGCAGGTCACCGCTGAAGTCGATATTGACTTGTCCGGCATACAGAATGGCATTGCCTTTAGGCCAGTCGGCATCGTCAAAATCCAAACTGGCCCAATTAGTCGCCGGTGCCATATTGTTGTCACTGTAGTTCCACGTAGAATCAAACGGAAGCAGCAAATGATCTTCCACCAGATCGCCGACTTCATACGTTGGTTGATCGTGATAGTGGATTTCATTGATGACAATGGCATCATTCAGCGAGACGTCATTTGCGTGTCCGAAGGAAGGTAGCGTCGCATTGTGGAACGAACCGGTGACGTTGGGCCAGCGAGCCTGTGTGGAGCGACTGACACGCACCGCGTCGGTGACCGAAGGTACTTCGGGCGAAGCCGCTGATTCGACCACATATACCAACGCGTTGTTGTCCAGCGTCAGCGGTCGTTCAACGGTCACGTATCCGTTGACCGGAAGCGTACCGGCCAAGTCAATCCGTTGATCGCCGACCACCAGTTGATGGCCCGCTAGATCAATAGAGCTACTGCCTCCGTTGGCCAATTCAACCTTGATTTCGTCGCCCGCCGCCGCAATTTCATTGATCACAATCGGCGCAAAGTGGCCATTGGGATCGGTTGGCAGTTCGTCGACATCCAGTTGCGCCAAAAATGCCAAGTCCGTGTCATTCACAGACGCTTGATGGAGTTCTACCGCCAGGACGTTTTGGCCAGTTTGTAAAACGCCGCCGGGTAAAGCAACTTCAGGCAAAAAGATTTGATTGCCGACGGTGGCAGCGCTGGCGAGCGTTTGGTGCGTTACGGGCCCGGCAGGCATGTTGGTTCGCCACACTTCGCGACCATTCAGATAGATAATCGCGCCATCGTCCACGGTACCACTCAGGAACAAGGCCGATCGATCTGAGTCTCCGTCAAACGTAAATTCGCGGCGAAAGTACGCCGTGGTGGGAACGTTGTCCAGGGGCGAACCCAGTCGATCCGAATTGAGCGTCACCGCGACGCGATCCAGTTGCCACGGTACGTTGGCGGCTTGTGACAAGCGAACTTCGATCGCATCGGCTTCGGCCGTGAACCGATGTCGCATCAGTGACCAGTTGTCGTCAGCAGACGGTGTCAGTAGTTCGGTTCGAACCATGTGATCGTTAATCGCAATCTGGAATTGCCCGTTGGGTAAACCGGTTGGTATCCGCACCCACATGGAAAGATCGTACGCTTGGCCCGCAGTCAGTCCGGTGACGGTTTGCGAAATCGCGCCGTCGCCATCGAATTCCAGCAAGTACTGGCCGTGCGCGCTGGCATCCGCGATCACGGCGGCTGGATGCAACGAGTTGTCAATCTTCCAGCCAGCAATCGGTAGGTCGGTTGTCGAGG
>JAGQOZ010000645.1 GCA_020426955.1 Planctomycetales bacterium | reverse complement strand
ATCCCGTCGCTGAATTTCCTGAGTGCGAATGCTTGATGGGGCACAGATCTTTGGCCGGCTGATGATCTATGCGTCCGCGACATATTGCGGCCGAAGTCAAGATTCCTGGTCCCCGAAACGATTTTCGGGTCTCCGTCGCCATGATTGCAACACGTCAGCAACGCTTTTGGCATGGTATTCGCCATATGTTCGATTCGTAACTAAAATGGCTTTTTGTCTGGGAATCGAATGTACCAAAGCTGTTTCAGAATCGAAGCACGAGGTATTTTCGCAACACGAAAAATTGCTGAGACGAATTCGCGACGAATGACGCATTAAGTCAATGTGCCGCTCGCGAATTTCCGTTGGTCATTCGAACCAGAATCGAGCGACGCGCAACTTTGAGGAGATTTCATGAACGACAGTAGTCGAAAGGCAGCAGTCCGCCAGCCGCAGCTTGGTCAACGACTTGGACGCTTGTTCGCGATCACGAGTTGCGTGTTTGCGCTAATTGGCGTAGAGGCGCGGGCGGGCTTGGTCCACGATCCGAGTATCACGCCCGAGTTGGCGTATCTGAACTTCGCGGCGCAGTTTCCGTCGGTTGGTTGGCTTTTTGGTCAAAATAATGGTGTCGACGCAGCGTTTGGATCAGGAGTGCTGATACATCCGAATTTTGTTCTCACTGCAGCCCACTTGGCTCTGGAAGTCGACAACAATCCAGCGACGACTTACGACAGCTATGACTTTGGCGTTGGTTCCAATTTCTCAAACAATCCGGGAGAGAGTCATATATCGTACAAGGCCTTCGTTCATCCTGACTACATCAGTTTCGGTAATGGACCGGACTTAGCATTGCTCTATTTTGAAGTTCCTTTCACCAGTGTTAACCCGCCTGCATTTTACGGCGGAGCCGTTGCCGTTGGTGATCAGGTTAGCATTGCTGGTTATGGTGAATACGGGACTCCTTCAATTGGATTGCAAGGCTACGACGGAAACCGAAGGGCTGGGTCTAACTACATAGATGCCATCGACTCACCAAATGGCTACTTCGATACGCGATTGCGTCGTCCAATAAACATGGACTTTAATCCACTCGGTATCCTAGTAACACCAGGAGATTCTGGTGGAGGTTGGTTTGTTGAGGTTGGCGGAGAGTTTCAATTAGCTGGCATTACGTCTTTTTGGGGCGGAACACCTCTGTACAACGGTACGTCGTCGGCGACCTATTTGACGCACGAAATAGGCGGTTGGATTAAGGAAACTCAAAGTGCTGCCGTTCCCGAACCATCGGCTTTCCTCTTCTTTACGATACTCATTTCGGTGGTGGGCGTTTACAAGGGCACGGCTCGTTGGTTACCGGGACAGCGTAGTAAAATCGTCGGTTGAGTGAGTTCACCGGGCATGTACGTGTAATATGGCAGAGGTTCGCATCCCTCGGCCAGCTGAGGATCGGCGGGAGCTACCGTGACAGACGCCAAAGACATCTTCTTGCAAGCGATCGAATGCACTTCGCCGGACGAGCGTACGCAATTGATCGACGACGCCTGCGGCGACAACGCAGATTTGCGAAGCCGTGTCGAAGCGTTGCTTGCCGCGCACGACGATCCGGACAGTTACCTGGAGCGACCGGCGGCCCGATTCGACATTACTGCAACGCATGACGGTAGTGGTTCGAACCTATCGGACTCATCATCGTCGCACCACGGTCGTTTTCTACCCGGAACGAAAATCGATGGTCGTTATCGTATCGTTTCGATGCTCGGTCGCGGCGGCATGGGCGAAGTCTATCGAGCCGACGATCTGCGACTCGGACAAACCGTTGCGCTCAAGTTCTTGCCACCCGAGCTGGCGAAAGACGCGAAACGCCTGGAGTACTTCCACAACGAAGTACGTCTTGCTCGCCAGATCGCTCATCCGAATGTTTGCCGCGTGTACGACATCGGCGAAGTAGACGGCCAGCATTTCATTTCGATGGAATACATCGACGGCGAGGACCTTAAGACCCTGCTGCACCGCATTGGTCGCCTGCCCAACGACAAAGGTTCGCAAATCGCACAGCAACTTTGTGCGGGGCTGGCTGCGGCTCATGCACGAGGCGTGTTGCACCGCGACCTGAAGCCAGCCAACATCATGATTGATGGCCAAGGACATGCTCGTATCACTGATTTTGGCTTAGCTACCGTCAGTGGCGATGGCGAAAACGTCATTGGCATGTCCGGAACACCCGCATACATGGCGCCGGAGCAACTACTGCGAGGTCAGACCAGTGTGCAGAGCGACATCTACTCGTTGGGGTTGATTCTTTACGAAGCCATCGTAGGAAAGCCTGCTCATGTGGCGGAGTCACTCGACCAGCTCAGGCAGTTTCATGAGGAATCTTCAGGGCCGCGCAAGCCATCCAGCATTGAAGGTAGTGTTGATCCAGTTATTGAACGAGCCATTTGTCGCTGCTTGGAACACTCGCCTGAAGACCGCCCCAAATCAGTGTCTGAGCTATCACTACATCTTCCCGGCGGAGATCCACTGGCCGCGGCACTTGCTGGCGGTGAACTACCGTCGCCTGAATTGTTGGCCGCGTCCGGTGAATCGGGAGTAATCACCAAAGCGTTCGGTCTGTGCCTGCTTGCAGTTACCATTGTTGGCATCGTGCTGATTGCGTTTCTTTCAGATCGAGTTGTCAATGTAAATCGAGTTCCGTCAGGGAAGTCGCCAGAGTTCCTGAAGTACCGGGGACGTGACATCATTGAACAATTAGGTTATGGCGACGCGATTGACGATGTGGCCGTTGGAATTCATGAAACAAAGTCACGGTCTCTTCGCTTCTGTCTGCGGACATCACCGGCTACTTTTCAAGATACGCGTCGAACAGTGTCTGTTTCGAACTACGTCTGGTTCGATGGCACTCCCTGGCACACCGTTTCGATGACCGGTGTGGAACTTGACCTCAACGGGAACGTGTGGCAATTTCGTGCCGTTCCCCCAGATTCGAAGTTGATGACGGATGCCGAACCGTTTTCGTGGGATTCTGTGGTGACGAAGAATGCGTTTGGACTTGATCTCTCGGAACTCAAGCGAGCAACCTGGAAGATCGCTCCGCCGGTTGCATTCGACCACCTTGAATCGTGGGATGGGACGTTGCCGGGCACGCAGGAAAGAGTCTATGTCCAAGCCGCGTCATTCCAAGGAAGGCCAGTTTATTGGCGACGATTCTCGGAAGTTGAATTCGAAAGAGCATCAACCATTTC
>JAGQOZ010000644.1 GCA_020426955.1 Planctomycetales bacterium | reverse complement strand
TCAAACATCCACCGACCACCACGGTACTGGACGTCACGTTCACTGGCGACGAACTTTCTCCGTACTCATCGAGCATCTCACAGGAAGCCACTTCTCTCGGCGTCACGGACAACCATCTATTTTGGTCGGTTGATCGCGCAAGCTTTGCACCGATCGGCGAGATGGCCATAGGCGAGCGAGTCCTCACCTACCACGGCGAGACCAAACGCATAGCCCAAAAGCTTCCCCGCCCCGGACCTCAACTCGTCTACAACCTCGAAGTCTACGGCGAGCACGTTTATTTCGTCGGTGAAGAAGCGCTGCTCGTTCATAATTCCTACGCCCCAAGGAGAACAGGAACGCTTGCTGATCTAGGTGAAGGACCGGAAGCTCGAGCTGTACGACTACGATCCGATTTCGAAGTTGGAGCAACCAGGGGGAGCGTAATCGAAGAGCATCATGTTTTTCCTCGGGAGATGGAGCAGCTATTTGCAAAACGGGGAATTGATGTACATAACTTCGTCATTGATCTCGAAGTCCCTCTTTATAAAGCGATCCATGGCGGTGGAGACTGGAGACTCGCAAGAAAGACTTGGGAAGGCGAATGGAACGCCCAAATGCTACGCGAACTCAAACAAACAACACGTGCTGCAGGTAGGCGGCTAACACCCGATGAGATCGTTTCGATTGGGGAAAACCTAATGTCACGATACGGCCTATCTGGGAGTTTTCACCGCTATTCACGTGCCCCGAAGAAGGTGAATCCATGAGTACGAATTGGAATCCCGACTGGGAGTCACAACTACGACGAGAACTAAGTTTACTTGGTGTTGCTTCCATCACAGAACTGGTTGAGTCCTACTCAAATGCCACCTATGAAGACTTAGCAAGACTACTACCGGGCTTTGCACCAATTCAAATTCAGAAATTGCATTATGAGGAATCGGGCAATATCAATGATCCTGCGAGGGGCAAATTTTGGAAAACGTCGTTAATACGGTACCTCATGAAACACGTCCCCGACGGTATACGCATGCATGGCGACTGGCCATTAATTCTTGCTCTAGGAAGTTGGGCTGGTAGTATGCCTGAAACTGATCAGAAGTTTTGCAGTGGTATAGTACGTCGGTTTAAGAGAACCGCAGCCGCCAAAGCTGATGATTGGTTTCCATCTGAGGATGATGCAAGCTTCCGTGAGCTTTTTGACGTAAAAAGCTGAACTGACTTGCCCCAAAGAGTGCAAAGACTCTGGTGCTGGGCGAGGGCATGGACGCGGTCAAGGACGCCGCACGTGGGTTGCGTTCTGAAGGTGTCGATGCGAAATGGTATCAGGCGTGGGGCAAGAATTTTCCGACGAACAGGCCCATGATGCCAACAGAGCTAGAGGCGGCATTAGCACGCAATGAGCGTTGGATACGCCAAAAGTTCAAGGAAGGATACCAGTTCTACGACATCGGCGTTGATCCAACTCGTTCCGTTCGAAGTAGATTCTACGAGTTAAAACAGAGGATTCTGAAGGAACTTGGGGTTGAAATGTCATTCCGTTTCCGAGAAAGGGAGTTTGACTATGGCTGGTTTTAGTGAAATCGCGCAAGGGGAATTCCAATTCCTAGAACGAGAATTCGGCTATGAAGTCGTCGAAGCGAAAGAGAAAAGCGACGGAGGTGTCGTCAAGTACATCAATCGCGACAACGGAGTTGGTGTCAAACTGCTTTATGAGTTCGCTAGTGCATTCGTCTTTGTATTCATCTACCGGTTAGTTGATGGCGACTTTTGCGATAACCCACTTCCGATTGGAGACGACACGGACATCAACTGTTTCGATTTCAACGACTGCTTAGAGGGTGACTTGAAAATGAAGCCCGCATATGAGTACGGCGAAGATTCGGACTATTATGATCCACAGGATGGCCTTCGCAATTTCACCAAGGAATCTGCGAACCGGCTACGATCGGAAGGACAGGCGATTCTCAAAGGCGATCTAACTATTCTGCCGGCAATGGCGTCAATTATTAAACGGAGGGCTCAATCTTTGAAACGCACTTGACTGCGATAACTTAATGCCCCAAACAGAGTAGCGGACGGTTCCGTTCAGTTTAAGCGTTGGAAACGCGGAGAAGCGATTGACAAACCCATGCCAGACGGCTCCGCCGCATCGTGGGAAACGGTTCAGTCTCGGTATTGGAAAAATCGTTATGAGGCATCGAAGAGCAGCGGCGAGTTCACGCCTTCCCAGCTCGCTGAAATGCGAAAGGGGAATGCCCCGATGGACTACAACTCGCGTACCGGGGCTTGGGAGCGACGTGAGTTGCACCACGTCGATCCACAGCGTCACACTGTAGACAACAGTCCGTTGAACCTTCGTGAGTTGACGCCGGATTGGCACGCGGAGGTTGATCCTTTCCGCCGGGTACCAGGAATCACACCGAATCGAGGTATACGTTGATGGATTACAGCTATCTACACGAGATCGAGCGCGTCGAGTTTCGGTCAGTGACACCCCGCAGTGTTGTAGAACTTGTTCCGGTGTTCAAATCTTGCGGTTTTACTCTTCATGATGACGTAGTCAGCCTCGATCGTAAGGGACGCGTACCACCTTGGCAGCATTCGTCTGTTGTTGAAGTCGAAGTCCAACGGAATGGTGAGGAGGTGTTCGGATTTGAGGAAGGAGAATGGGATTCGATTGAGCTTAAATATCTCTTTGCGTCACTGCCATTCGAATTAGTGGATGAATTCGTTGAGTCCGTGATGGCCGTGGCGGAGCAGTTAGGGGTTACGCCCACTCGCCACGGCAAAGAAGTTACGGCAGATGATCTCAGACTGGCCTTTGCGGCAGTTCGTGAAGAACTGATTCGGGAGACAGGCGACGACGCGGGGTCAGAGGGGTTGGCAATCTTCATTCGTAGCACATATCCACGGCGATAGACAGTTGCGTTCCCGCAACTACGTGACGGTAGGCGAGCGGTAACTCAGCGGCGGCAGGAAGCCGCCGCAATCTTGGCAGGATGCACCGCCGGGCGAATGGATGTTGCCGAAGCGAAAGAGTCTCCACGCCCGGCGGAACTTGAGTTGACGTTCCAACGGATGGAGTGCGGCTGGCAGCGGAGAGAACGTTTCGGTTGGCAACAGGGAAAGAACTGGAGGCCGAAGGCAGCCCGATCATGGACGATCGGGCGAATGACGGCCGCGGCGCCCGGATGGCGTCCGAAGGCGCAGGGCATGGAAGCGACCAATGGCAACACGGCTTACA
>JAGQOZ010000643.1 GCA_020426955.1 Planctomycetales bacterium | reverse complement strand
ACCAGCACCATGCCCGACCGATTCGAATCTGGCAATCATAATGCGGTAGGGCTCTTTGGTTTGGCCGCCGGAGTTCGACACGTGACTGAATTGGGCATTTCGCACATACAAGCACACGTGGTGCAGTTGGGATCACATTTGCAGCAACGGTTAGAAACGCTTTCACAGGTGACAACTTATGGTTGCGCCCAGGATTGGGTGCGAACGGGTGTCGTCAGTCTGAATGTTGCCGGTTATGATGCTCGAGAACTTGCTGCGTTGCTGGACAGTGCGGCTAGGATTCAGACGCGAGCTGGATTTCATTGTGCACCGGGTGCTCATCAAGCCATTGGTACCGATCAAATGGGCGGGACGTTACGGCTTAGCTGGAGCGAATTCAATTCGACGGAAGACTTGGATCGCGTGTTGGAAATTTTCGAACAGATTGGTTAGGACAAATGTCAGATTCCGATTTACAACCCTGGTACGCTAAAGGACTTCGCTTCGAATGCAGTCAATGCGGTGATTGCTGCACTGGTGCTCCGGGCTACGTCTGGGTCAACAAAGAAGAGATTCAAAATCTGGCCGACACCGTGGAAATGGACGTCGAGCAGTTTGAAGATACGTATGTGCGGCGAGTTGGAATTCGGAAAAGCTTGCGAGAATTCCCGGACGGAGCGTGTGTGTTTTTCGACACGGAAGCTCGCAAATGCACGGTCTACAACGCAAGGCCTCGTCAATGTCGAACGTGGCCGTTCTGGGATTCCAATCTTCGCACTCCACAAGATTGGGCCGCTACTTGCGAAATTTGCCCCGGCAGCGGCCAAGGTAAACTTCATCAGATTGAAGTGATCGAAAAGCAGCGTTCGGTCATGCGATTGTAAATGCCTTACGAAACGGTAACTGTTCCGGCCAGCGTTCCCGGCGTGTATTCTCCGCCAACGTACAAACCGTCTGTCATAGCACCCGAATACGATCCTCCCGAATAGACCAAGTACGAAGTTCCGCTGGTCAGCAGCGGAGAACTCACCACCACCGACTGATAGGCTTTCTGAGGCGCGAACGTCAGAATGTCGACCCCGTCAGCCGATTCAATGTGGACCAGCGTATTGGCCGCCTGAACAGACTGATACGAAAGCGATAGCGACTCTTGCGTCGATGCAGAACCGGGCGCCTGCGCCATGCGAGAACTGCCGACAGCGACCAAGAATCCGCCGGTCATCACAAACGAATTGTCGTAGTCCAAAGCACCGTTGTTGTTAGCCGTAGGGCCATGGACAATCAATGTGCCTCCGGTCATGGTCATAGATCCGTTGACATCCACGCCATCTCCGGCCGCATTTACGGCGATATATCCACCGTTGATCGTTACGACACCGTTTCCTTCCGTGCCGCCACCAGGTCCTCCTCCACCAGGACCACCAAACTCGGTGCCTTCGCCAGCGTTAATGCCATCATCACTGGATACCAGATGAATTGTGCCGTCGTTAATGGTGATAGACGTACTTTCGATTCCTTCATATGACTTGGAGATGTCGATCGTTCCTCCGTTGATCACGATGGACGTGTCGGCGTGAATCGCATCGTCCGCCGTTGCTAGATTCAGCGTGCCGTTTGTGACAGCGATGTTGCCATCGGCGTGAACTGCATCCCCAGCTGCATCGACTTCGATTTCGCCACCTTCAATGGCAATGTCGATATCTGCATTGATGCCGTGTCCCGAACCGGAATTGCTATTCGCGCCGCCACCTGATTTCACAGAAATCGTTCCGCCGGACACGGTGACCTTTGTCACGGCTTGTATTCCATCGTCACCCGAAACGATGCTCAACGAACCAGACGAAATAGAGATAGTGCCTTCGCCTTCATCTTCATCGTTGTTAGATTTGATGCCGTCTCCACCCGCCGTCACCGAGATGTTTCCGCCATCAATTTCCACCGAATCGCGTCCTCGAACGCCATCATCCACAGCGTTGACCACGATCGTTCCGCCGGAGATATCTAAATCATCTTTGCTGACGATACCGTCAGCAAAATTACCGGTGACGCGCAGAGTGCCGGTGCCGTTAATGACTAGATCATCATGACTGAAGATGGCCGCGTCGGGTTCGTCATCTTCGCCCAATTCATATTCGACGCCATCCGAAACAATGTTCTCGGTCCCTTCGGCCAACGTAATTACCGTGTCTTCGGCGTTCGCCACATAGATGGCTGCGTTGTTCGACGAAGCAATGTTGACGCCACTTAACACCAGTGTGACCGGATCCTGATCCTGAGTGTCAACGACAATCTGTCCGTCGTCGAGCGTTCCAGAAATGACATAGGTTCCTGAAGAACTTATGGTGACGGTAGATCCACTTACTTCCGCACCATTTCCACTGACTTCGATGGAATTTCCGTTCAGTTGGATCTGAGTTTCCGCGGTCGGCGTCTTTTCGAAGTGGCCTCCCTGGAACGCTGCCACCAAGTCTCCTGTGTCAAAGAATCCGTCCGAATTCCAATCTCCTTGTTCGAAAGTAGCGGTTTCGCCCGTGTTGTATTTCCCGGCTTGAAAAACCGCCACTAGGTCGGCCGTATCAAACAATCCATCGCCATTGCTGTCTCCCAAAACGGTCAGCATTCTTCGAGATTCAAGGAACTCCACGCGGCCGATGGAAGCTGCACTATTTTTGCGTTTTCTTGAACACGAAAACAAACGTTTGAAAAAAGACATGTTCCAACTCCGTAATCGCCTGACCTGGAAATTCAAGATTTATTCACAGGTCAGTAGGGCGATTTAACGAAAGGAGGTCACGTTTTTTTATGAAGAAATGGCGAAATAGCGGATCGGCTGCCTCCGGCAATCCAGGTACGTTCGAATCAATACACTTTGGGTTTGGCGAAGGTACGCGTTTCCAGACGATTGGATCAAAACAGCAACAACGTTCCCAGCACCTGACCCGGAGCGACATTTCCGGCCAGATCGATCAGCGAATTAGGCTCCAGCGTGACAGTGTATTCACCTGTGGCAAACGAACTGCCGCTGGGTGGAAAGATGCCGTGCAGCAAGTGCGCTTCGGTGACGTAGTCGCCGCCGACTCCCGTAAAGGTGACCGCCGTCTGGTCATAGCCATTGGGCCCGGTAATGCGCAGTGTCCCGTTCTGGTCCAAATGAAAATCGTCCATGTAGCGCACCACAAACGACGCACTGGCGCCACCGGCATCGACGTTCAAGCTGGTGGAAAGGATTTCGGCCGCAGGCGGAGTGGTATCGCCGGAAAGATC
>JAGQOZ010000642.1 GCA_020426955.1 Planctomycetales bacterium | reverse complement strand
ATGGTGCCGACGCTCCTCAGTGCGACGACTGTACAGACAGCATAGCTAACGAATTTTCGTTGCATTTCGACGACTTTATTGTTGATCAAGTTCAATTGCCTCTCGCCGACATCGATCTGGTTTCCGGTGAATACCACAAGGCTGTGGTCACGGCTGTAGAAGACGGCAACGACATGTTGGTTTCGCTGGTTGTAACGGATGGCGCCGATGGCAGTGTTCACGTGATCTTCGACAGCGTTGCGGTTGGTGGTACGTTTGACGGACCTGTCCGAGCCGCGTTTGGCGCTCGTACCGGTGGTGCCGCTGACAACTTTGACGTCGATGACATCTGCATCGATTTCGGCGATGGTGGTACCTGCGGTGGCGGTGGCCTGGTGGGTGACTTTAATCTGGACGGTTCCGTAACCACAGCCGATCTAGACGTCATGGTTTTGGGTGACGGCGCATTCGATGTCACCGGTGACGGTGCCGCCGATGCCGCTGATCTGAACGAAATGGTTGCCAACTTGATCGGTACGTGGATTGGCGATTCGAACGGTGACGGCGAATTCAGCTCGGGCGACTTCGTCCAGGTCTTTGGCGTTGGCAAGTTCGAAACGGGCGAAACCGCAACTTGGTCGGAAGGCGACTGGAACCTGGATGGCCAATTTACCACCAGTGACTTTGTGGCTGCCTTTACCGAAGGCGGTTACGAACTAGGCCCACGTGGCGGAGTTTCGGCCGTGCCCGAACCTTCTTCCATGGTTTTGGTACTGGCTGGTTTGTTCGGCTTGGCTGGCCTGCGTCGCCGACGCAGCTAAGGTCGATTCGACATTGATTTGCTAGAACAGAAAGGTCGATCGTTCCAAAAGAGCGATCGATCTTTTTTCGTTTTAACGATTTTGCCGTCTCTATTTCGCTACCAAGTGCAGGAATGCGCGAAACCAACTCCAAGCTTTACGTGCATAACGATTAGCATGGAATACAGTGTCGAATTCATTGGTCATGGCGTCCGTAGTCCGATTGGTGATACCCAATGCGTGATATTCTGTTTGCGCTAGCTTTAGCAATTTGTGCGTTTCTTACTGGTTGCAATAGCCAGAAGGAAGTCCCGGCTGATAGCACGCAAAACCGTTCCAGCGTTCTAACTGAGGTTTCAGCGAAACTGGGTATTCAGTTTCAGCACGAACCATCGCATCACGCACAAAAAGACTTTTTCATGCCTCGCTGCGTCGGCTCTGGCGCTGCGTTCTTAGATTTTGATGACGATGGTTTCTTGGATATCTATTTGTTGCAAAACGGCGGCGAAGGCACCGGATTCAAGAATCAATTGTTCCGTCAAGTCGACGGCAAATTCGTCGATGTAAGCGTTGGCAGTGGCCTGGACGTTGACGGCTACGGCATGGGAGTCGCCGTCGGCGATGTCAACAATGACGGCAAGGTCGATGTACTGGTTTCGGAGTATGGTCGTTCGCGGTTGTTTCTGAATCAGACAAACGGAACCACGCCCAGCTTTACTGACGTCACTCAAAAATCACAGATTCGAAATCCCAACTGGGCCACTTCAACCTGTTTCTTTGACTACGATCGCGACGGTTGGTTGGACTTGGTGTTGGTGAATTATGTCAGCTATGACCCCGCGCGTCCTTGCTCGGGAGGCGGCGGTAAACAAGATTTCTGCGGGCCGGATGCGTTTCCCGGCCGAGTATCCAAGCTGTTTCGAAATCTCGGTGACCAAGACGGTGATGGTGTCGGAGACGCCGTATTTGAAGACCGAACAATTGCCAGCGGGTTTGGCGAACATCCCGGTCCAGGGCTGGGCGTTTTCTGCGCCGATTTTGATGGTGACGGTTGGCAAGATGTTTTTATCTCGAACGACGGCCAGCCCAATCATTTGTGGATGAATCAGCAAGATGGAACGTTCAAAGAGGAAGCGATTACTCGAGGTCTAGGCTACAACAGCATGGGCCGCAGTGAAGCCGATATGGGGATCGCCATCGGAGATGTCGACAGCAATGGCCTGTTTGATATCTTCGTGACACATCTGACCACGGAAACCCATACGCTGTGGAGCCAAGGCCCCAAGGGCGTCTTCATTGACAAGACGGCGTCGGTGGGAGTCAGTTCAACGGAATGGCGAGGTACCGGATTCGGCACAGCCATGGCGGATTTGGACAACGATGGTGATTTGGATTTGGTATTGGTCAATGGCCGAGTCACTCGAGAAACGGGCTCGCCGCAGCAGGGAACCAAGCTAGACGAATTCTGGGTTCCGTATGCAGAACGAGACCAAATCTTGTTGAACAATAACGGTCGCTTTGAAGATGCGTCTGCGGCCGAGTCACAGTTTTCGGAAGTCGGCACCATTTCTCGAGGCTTGGCGTGTGGCGACTATGACAACGATGGCCGAATCGATTTGCTGGTGACTCGCATTGCCGGTCCCATTGGTCTGTATCACAATACGGCGTCCCCGCAAAACTGGCTGCAAATTCGCGCGATCTTGCCAGAACAAAATCGTGACGCCTACGGCGCGGAAGTCTACGTGCAAGCGGGTGACCAGCGGTGGATGCGGTGGGTCAATCCGGGCTACAGCTATTTGTGTAGCAATGATGTCCGAGCTCATTTTGGGTTGGGCGATGTTTCGTCCGTGGATCATGTGGAAGTCCTATGGCCTACTGGAGAACGCGAACGCTTTGACGGCGTACCTATCAATCAATGCGTGACGCTGGCCAAAGGAACGGGCCTGCCGGTGGAAAATAAACAGTAATTCGTGGCGAATAAAACCAAGTAAGGCGAATATGACTCGTACCATTCGAAAAAAGAACGATTCGTCACAGACACAATCGGGCGGAAAATCGGGACTTTGGAGTTCGATTGGATTATTGGTGCTAGGCGTCGGATTGGTCGTTGCCGGCGTGTGGCGTTCGATCGAACGTGTCGAACCACCGACGATTCAGCCCGACGGTGTGGACAAAGCGATTGTGGCCGCCGTAGCAGAAGCACGCAAAGCGGTACTCGATTCGCCGAAAAAAGGAGAAACTTGGGGCGAATTGGGAATGGTGCTTCTGGCACATGAATTCAACGATCAAGCACGAGAAGCATTTACGAAGGCCGCCGAACTTTCTCCCACGGATCCTCGCTGGCCATACTATCAAGGTCGTTCGCTGGCCACGACCAAGCCACAAGATGCAATTCGATTTCTCGAACAAACCGTCCAGATCTGTGGTGACAAACCGCCAGCGCCGCGTCTGACGTTGATTGAACTG
>JAGQOZ010000641.1 GCA_020426955.1 Planctomycetales bacterium | reverse complement strand
TCCAAAATGGGAAAGCCCGCAGATTTCAGTGGTTCCAGCATCTTGGCGATTTCGGGATAGATTCTGGCCACCTGATTCGCTTCGGTAGGACGAACCACAAGCACGGGTCGTTTGTATTCCAAACCGAGTTGAATGTAGACCTTCGCAATATCCGGTCGACAAAAAGCCGACCCCATGTGCGTATCCAAATGGCTGAGCGGGACTCCAAACGCTTTGGCTCGCTCAATTTGTGCTCGCAGTTCCATTTCCACTTCTTCTGCTTTGGCATGCTGGGCAACTTGAGCAACGTTGTCCCACAGGAAGCCATCTTCATCCACCAGACTGGGAACTTGGTGTCGACCAGCAACCGGACCCCAGCGATAGAGTTCCCATTCCGAATTCAGCGTCAAATGAATACCGTAGTCTAAGTTGGGGTGTTCTTTGGCGAACCGAGCGAATTCGGGAAACCAAGGGCAGGGGACCATAATGCTGGCGGACGAAACAATCCCCTCCTGCATTCCTTGAATCGTCGCGCGGTTAACCGAATGGGACATCCCCGCGTCATCTGCATGAATGATGATGTACTTTTTCTGGGAATCTTCCGCCAATGTGAACGAGGTCATGAGTGTCAACATTGCCAACAGAGTGACGGTGCGAAGGAATTGCATTGCGAGAAATCTCGAAGTGTAAGAAATGACCGAAGCGAAGAGCATTCAATCGTAATCTGTGACCCATCGCAATCCCTAAATGGGGCATTCTCGCAAAACAGTGAGAACGGACGTGTCGTGGTGCAAAAACTACTGCTTTAGCAACAATAGTAGCCGCTGCTGCAAGTCAGCGACATTGCTACGACTCCAGACGGGCGTATCACCGATGTTGCCGAGCACAGACGGGTCGTCCGAAATAATTGCGTGGACTTGGCAGTCCGACGTGGCGTACGGTTCACCGCCCACGGACGCTCGCCAAACTTCCAACTTGGGAGCAGACGTGTGTGTGTCACCTTCCACAATCACAACATCGCAACTTTGGAAATGTGGTTGGAAGACGGCATACTTCGCATCGTTGGTTGCGTCATCCTCAAGCGGTGGTGGCTGAAAGAAGATGGCGCCGGCTTGAGGTGAACAGATACCGGAAATAATGGCGCCGGCGGTTCGATGGCGATGAGAATCTTTTCCGGGGACGTCTAGGTCGTGATCATGATGCGTATGTTTAATGGTGCCGACCTTGAGTCCGCTGGCAGCCAATGCCGACACCAGTTCCACGACCAATGTCGTTTTGCCGTGGTTTTTGCGACCAATGATGTGAATACGTTTCATAAGCGTGATGACAATCGTCAAGTCATCCGGCTAGTCGGACAGCGATACTTGAAGAAATTCAGCATCGTGCGGTGCGCTTTGTGCAACGTGACATTGTACACAATTGGATCGTTCCGGATGCGAACAGCGAATTTCCGGTCGAGCGGTCGGGCCGGCGTGGCACGCTAAGCAATTCTCTCGCATCTGTAGCGAATGAGGAATGGTGGGCGGTGCTCCGGGAAAGAGGCGACTGCCGGCTTCCATTTTGACTGGCAGAGGTTGGAATTCCGTTTCGGCGAACAGGTCATCCGCTTGTTGAAACAGATGGCATTGTCGACAGTTCTGCAGCGAACCAACGTTTCCGTGTGGATTGGCCGGCGCAAACGCCATACCAGGAACGGCGCTGCCCTTTTCGGTATGACATACTTCGCATTTTGCTCCCAGTGGCTGATGCGGAACCACGGGAGGCGAACCGTCAAACGCGCGACGCTCAGACCGATTTTCGGTGGACGTCAGCGGCACGGATACTGATTCGCGAGATTTGGGTTGGCAGCCAACAGATGTTATGACAACCAAGATCAAACCGAACCAGCCTATGGCAATTTTCGAATTTTTAGTCATGCTCGCACCGGTTCGATTCGCACCGCGCACTTTTTGAAGTCGGGTTCCTTGCTGATATTGTCCAACGCGTCCAGCGTGAGGACATTGATGAGTTGCGATTCGTCAAAGAAGGGAACAAACAAACTGCCTTTGGGTGGTTTGCCTCGTCCGTCCACTCTCGCTTCCATGGTTAATTCACCTCGGCGACTGATCACTTTCACCATGGCTCCGTTCTGAATACCAAGCTCGACAGCGTCCGCACGATTCAATTCCACGTACGCTCGAGGAACTGCGCGATGCAGCTGTTTAACTCGGCGAGTCATCGAACCGGTATGCCAATGCTCTAAGACTCGACCTGTCGTCAGCCAGAATGGAAATTCTTGATCGGGGACTTCGGCCGGTGGATGGTACGGTCGCAGCCAGACAGCTGCCTTTTCGCCATATCCCTTGGCCTTGTAGAAATGGACGCCAGACTTCTTGGTGACGTAAGGGTCGTATCCCGCAGCGTAGCGATATTGAGTTTCCTTGCCGTCAACCACGGGCCAACGTAGACCTCGGGCTTCTTTCAATTGCTGGTAACTGGCTAAGTCCTTACCGTGTCCCACAGTAAACTGGCGATACTCTTCAAACATCTTCTCGTGCCAGTTTTCGTCATCGACCCAAGGGAAGAGATTTTCCATGCCCATTTTTTTGGCGACCTGCATGACCTGCCAAGCATCTTCTTTGGCTTCTCCAGGAGGTTGCACCATTTGGTTCCAATGCTGCGTGCGACGTTCTGTGTTCCCAAACATACCTTCTCGTTCGATCCAAGCGGCCGAAGGCAGAACCAGATCGGCGACGGCGGTTGTTGGGGTGGGATAGATGTCGCTGACGACAATGAACCGTCCGTCTCCCGGTTTACGTTCGAATCGATTCAGATTTGGCAAGGTGACCCACGGGTTGGTAACTTGGATCCACATCGCCTTGACGTCGCCTCGCGTTAAAGCGCGAAACATATCGACCGTATGGTAGCCCGGTTTCGGATTAATGGTGCCGGGCTCCAAGCCCCAGATTTCTTCTGCTTTTTGACGATGCTCGGGATTGTTTACCACCATGTCGGCTGGCAGTCGGTTAGACAGCGTCCCAACTTCTCGAGCGGTTCCGCAGGCAGACGGTTGACCGGTCAAGCTGAACGGGTTGTTTCCGGGCCGACTGATTTTCCCGGTGACCAAATGTAGATTGGTGATAAGGTTATTCATCCAAGTGCCGCGGCAATGTTGGTTGACACCCATGCACCACATACTGACGGTGCCTCGTTTGGCATCGCCATACATTTCTGCCAAACTGTGAATCTGGGCGACAGGCACACCGGTTAGTTCGCTTACTTTTTCTGGCGTATATTTGGCCAG
>JAGQOZ010000640.1 GCA_020426955.1 Planctomycetales bacterium | reverse complement strand
TCGATAGTTCGTCAACGGAAAACGAACGAAAACTACCAAAAATCATGCAACTAAGGGTATAGATAGGCAGGGCCGCACGACCATTGTGATCGGCGGCCCCCGAGTTGAGATGATGATGAACTATATCGCACATCCATCTGTGCTGGTACCGTCTGGTTATGCGTTTGATGGCCGACTTGCCGATCTGTCTGCTCTGTTGGCTCATGCTATCCTGTGCAAAACTGTTGCTTTCCGTCGCGAACAGCCTTGCTGTTGGATTCGCTTCGGTTCTGCTGAACTACGTCGGACTGTTGGTGGAAATTATTCTGACGTTCTGAATCTTTTGGATGGTCGTCTAATCGAGCGAGATCATTCGTTCTCGATTGGTAAACGCAGCAAAAGGTTGCGACTGCTGCGAACGTATCGTCGCGGTGGTTGGTGTGCTTACCGCTTGTCACGGCGCCGTCGCGTTCCTTCTGACGTCAAGGCAGCTGACGATGTTTCTCGATGGTTGGTGTCGCACTTTGACCGGTTCATTCTTCCGCCATCGCCCTTTAAGTGGAATTCGTGGATTGAGTACTCTGCCCACCGCATCCGCACGAAACGCTACTACGCAATGCGATGCAGGCACGGGCGATTTCATTCATGTTTTACGTCGCTCAAGCGAGAGCTGCGAGCAACATTGCTCGTTGACGGACAGGATGATTCTGTTGAGATCGACGTTGCGAACGCTCAACCGCTGTTGCTGGCGATTTTGGCCAGAGACGCAGGCTACGTTGATCCCGAGTTCCTCGACTTGTGCGAACGAGGCGAAATCTACGAACACCTGCAATTTCGCACTGGGTGGTCGCGTTCGCCAACGAAGAAGGCGTTCTTGGTCATGTTATTTGATCGAGTGCATCCATCTGAGTTCTGGGACATGTTTCGTCGTGAGTTTCCTGCGGTCGCTGAGTTCACCGTCGAAACGAAACGTCCAGATCATTGGCGACTTGCACATCTTTGCCAGTGGCGAGAATCGGAATTGATGATCGATGGCGTTTGCAAGGTGGCCATGCAAACGCTGCCTGACGTTCCATTGCTCACAGTTCACGACTCGATTGTTTGTTCCGCCAAGCATGAGTCATCAATTCGCGAAATCATGGCCACGGAATTCCACAAACAAGGTGTCAAAGCCACGATTCCACAAAAGGAGAAAGTATGAGGACAGTAGGACAACGACGGCGACGCTTTCTGTACAAGTTCGTCAGATACGCGGGTTTAATCGAACAAGCCAAGCCATACCTCAACGACGCCGGCTTGGTAGTGGAACGGATACCGGGTTCCCTGTTTTGCAAACTACGAATGGTGCGATTAGCCATTTGTGCAGGCGACCTTCTGCCGCCGAACATCGAAGGATTGCAAAGCCGATGGTTCGTCGTGACCGATCCGGAAAGCAGTCGGAGAATCACCACGGCGTTGAGCAATTTGCGAAAAATGCGAGGTGATGCATGTCCTCAGACGAGATGAATGTCGAAGTTTTGATGAAAGTGGAAGGAATGACACTGGAGGAGTTCTGGATTTATGTCGTGACGCAATTGATTTCTGAAGGCGTCCCAAAACTGCGTGCAGTGAATACCGGCAAGTGGGACATCGTAGTCGCGGTCGCTGAACTACTGCGTGATGGTGTTCGGCCAACGACTGGTATTGGCTGGATTGATTCGGTGGCGGAACGGATGTATTTGCGGATCGCCGACGAAGGTTTGCGAGACCAAGTAGGCCTAGCTCAGGGGCTTGATGTCTACTCAGATGGAGTCGAGGATGCTGTCAACGGTTTTGGCTCGGATGTTGAACGCGTGTT
Organism: Planctomycetales bacterium; assembly: GCA_020426955.1. GTDB lineage: Bacteria > Planctomycetota > Planctomycetia > Pirellulales > Pirellulaceae > JAGQOZ01. The sequence continues at coordinate 1,454 of JAGQOZ010000640.1, read as the reverse complement.
GCAATTCGCCAAGCGGCGATGTGAGGAACTGCGCGAGTCAAGCGACGTTGAACCGATCGCGTTCTTACTTGCATTACATAGGCGAATTGCTCACGAGGGCGCATTGGTGATGTCTCGGAAACTCGGGCGAAGCTTGGACGATGCCGGCATGATCGCAGACGCGGCACATCGGACGCTCACGGAAGGATGCTTGAATGGATAGGAGTCGTGACTTTCTCACGAATCTGGAGCAAGACATTATCACCGACGTCTTTGCCGCGTTGGACGAAACGATGCCAACATTCGCCCAGAAGTTGGCTGTCAAACATGGCACGTCCGTCGATCACGTGAATGTGCATCTTTATCGGTTGTTGGCGTGGTACGCTACCTATCACATGGCCGTCAATTGTTCGTCGATTCGGGCCGATTGTCCGGTCGAAAACGGGATGGCCGATTTCGCAAAAAAGAACCATCAAGAGTTGATTGATGGACTGACTAACCTCGTCGGAAAGGGACTGATATGAATGGTTTTGACCTGCTGGAAGCAAAGTACGTATTTGGAACTCGCGGCATTGACCTGGTTATGCAGCAAGTGCGACGAATGGAACTAGTCATCGAGCAATCGACTCGTCCTGTACGCGAGATCTCGATCGCTCCAAAGATTGACACGACTGCCGCAGTTGCCGGAGCGAACCTCGTCGAATCGTCGATGCGAGGTGTTGCCACGACATCGGCGATTGCTGAGTCAAATGTCGACAAGCTGGAACGCGAATTCAATCAAACGGCTTCGGCAGCGAATCGAGTTGAACGCGAGGTCAGCAGCACAGAGCGAGCAATTGAGGCCAGCGTACGCGATGCAAGTCGATTGGAGGACCAGTTCAACAGGTCAAGTCGTGCTTGGGCAACCGCATCGGGACGGCAACGCGACGCATTGGGGAGGTTTGTTGCTGGTGGTGGCACCGGTGGTGCAGCGGCGGGCGGTGCAAATTTGCTGACGTTGATGAGTCCAGCAAAATTGCTTGGAATCGCGGCCGGTTTCACGGCGGTCAGGAGAGGAATCGATGCCGTCGGAGAATCGTTGCGAAACGCTGGCGAGTTTGAGCGAACAGAAGCATCGTTTACCGCTCTTTTGCAATCAGCGGAGAAAGCCGAACAGACGCTAAAGCAGTTGGCGGACTTTGCACAAAAGACTCCGGCGTCGTTCCAGCAAGTGACCGAGGCGGGGCGACTTTTACTGGCTTTCGGCTTTCAAACGAACGAGCTGACTGACCAGTTAAATATGCTGGGAAACATTTCCGCAGCGGTCAACATTCCGTTAAACGAATTAGCCGCCATCTATGGCAAGATGCACGTTCAGGGGCGCTTGTTTGCAGAGGACATCAACCAGCTTCAGGAACGCGGCATTCCAGTCGTATCGAATTTGGCAGAGCAGTTTGGTGTTGCGGAAAGCGAGATTAGGAAACTTGTCGAACAAG
>JAGQOZ010000639.1 GCA_020426955.1 Planctomycetales bacterium | reverse complement strand
TTCGCTCGACGCGTCCGATCTTTCTTGGGTAGATTGGCTGCGGGACTGGATTAATAATATTGTTGTTGACGTTAATCCCGATCAGGCGAAACGCCGCAATGGATCGGTCCACTCGAACTCAGAAGTTGCCACACACGACCAAGAATTACTTCTAGAATTCTTTTCAGATGACACCAACACCCCTCCGACCTTGTCAACTGGCGAACGACGTGTATCCCTGCGAGAGCAATGCTGGACTCAGTTTCAGGCTTTGTTTAAACCGGCTAGAATGCGTCCCGTCACGCCCGACAAACCGCTTCCGCCGTTAGAAGTGTTTCGCCGCCGCGCTACGGAATTGAACTACCACTACGCCGGCCTATATCGCGGGACATTCTTGTTGAATTACCTGTTTGCTCTTTTCGTTGTGACGATCGCCACATTCAGCCTGTTACTGATGGGTCAGCAACACACCGACGCCGTCGAGCAATTTGCCAGTCAACTAGACGGTCATGCAACCGATGAGTTATTGGCCGATGCCACCGGTTTCGCAGCAAACGTCAGTGGGACCGGCGCTACGGACGGTGTATTATTCGGATTGGCGTTAATGAAATTCGGGTTCGTTTATCTGATCTTCCATAATTCACGGCAAGCCAATCGAAAGCGATGGAACGACAAAGCAATTAACTACAGGTACTTGGCCGAGCGGCTTCGGACGATGTTTTATTTGCCTCTGACAGGCAATTTTCGGCCGCCGACTACGTCGCCCTCCCAGCTGGCTACTCGCTACATGCCGCAACGTTCGATGGAATGGCTCTTATTTGCCATCGTCCGCGGTCTATCTCCGAAGGATGTCATGCCTCTTGCGTTCGAAACGACGCCTCAAAATGACAATTCGGTCGATGTACTGCGAGTTGACCCTGGCGGCGCGATCAAGGCGATGTGTGATGGTTGGCTTCAGGGACAAAGAGCCTATCATTCGAACAACGCCCGAACGATGCGGCGGATGGCCATCGTTATTGATGGTGTTTCGTGGCTACTTAACCTTATCGTGATTATCATTGTCATATTTGATTCGGCAATTCTGGCGTGTCATTTGCTTGAATGGTCGCCGGAGTGGCTGGAACGAGTTCGTGTATACTCGCCATATTTGGTGTTTGCGTCGGCTGTGTTACCAACCGCCGTTGCCGGGTTGGGAGGAATTCGCTTTCAATCAGAATGTCAACGTCTGGCCGACCGTTCCTTTGTGATGCAAGCGTTGTTGGACGACAAAGCAAAGCGAGCCCAATCTTTGGCCGACACGATCACCGCGCAACAGAACGACGCCGCTGCAAACCTGGGCAGTTGGTCATCCGATGTGATCAGGCTCGGCGAAAGTATCGCTCGGGAAATGGTGGAGGAAGTGTCAGAATGGTCCGTTGTGTATACCAAAGAATTGCAAAAACCGTAGAAGAGTGGAGATTGCGGAGTTTCGGTCGAATACGAACTTTTGGCAGCAGGCCGTAAAACGTGAAGGCCCCATGCAAATCTGCGCGTCGGGCACACTTAAAACTGGAGTCTAGACCATGCGAAGACGACGAACTGACAGCGGACTTACACTTCGAGCAATCAGCGGTACGTATGTTGTCATCCTGGGAATTGACATGGACCAGGCGGACTGCGATGGCCTGTTAGGCTTTGCTATCCACCGCACGGATCACACGGAGGACGAAGCCTACTGGATGCAAGGAATCAAGACATTTGCCGAGACTGATCCTGGTTTCGTTGCGGGATCGACGTATTCGACCAGACAGCACCCAATTCAGGGTTTCAGTTGGTCTGACTATTCGGCCAAACCTGGACACGACTACACCTACCGCGTTGAAGCCGTGTTCGGAACTCCGACCGACCTGCGATCTGAGGCACGAGTTCAAGTTCGCATTTCCACGGAGTCACCCGAGGGTGGCGACCATGACGTCTATTTCAACCGTGGTGTCGCTGCATCCCAAGCGTATGCGCGTCGATTTGGGAATCGGCGTCCTGATGAAGTGGGTGATGCGGCCTTCGCTTGGTTGTCGCGGGGACTGTACGAGGCAACCGAAGGATTCATCGAGTCGGCTGTTGATTCTAGCTATCAGTTGCGGGTAGCGGCCTACGAGTTTCATTACAAGCCGGTGCTTCAGACGCTCAAGGCCGCCAAGCATCGCGGCGTTGATGTCCGAGTCGTCTTCGACAACCGCAAGGAAAGTCCCGGCGAAAAGAATGACGCGGCAGTTCGCGATGTTGGAATCAGCTCCATCTGCACGCGACGTGAAACGAACAAGTCCGCGATTTCGCACAACAAGTTCATCGTTCGCATCAAAGATGGTGTTCCCGAGGCAGTGTTGACCGGAGGAACAAACTTTTCCGAAGGGGGCATCTTCGGACACTCCAACGTCTCGCATGTCGTCGAGGATTCCGCCATCGCCGCTGAATACCTGCGCTACTGGAATCTGCTGAATGACGACCCGGCCAGTGCTGACCTGCGACCGGTACTCAGTTCGACAGTTGCATTGCCAACTGGTTTGCCACCGGTCGGAACGACATCGGTGTTCAGTCCACGTAGCGAAACAGACGCACTGGAGTACTATGCTGATCTGGGACGGAAGGCGAATGACGGCTTGTTCGCCACGTTTGCGTTTGGAATGAACAACGTTATCCAGGATGTTTACCGAAACAGCACGGCCGGCTTGCGGTACGCTGTGATGGAGAAGAAGACTCGTCCTATGAAGGCCGGCCCTGAACGAGATGCGGAGGAGGCCAAGATCGATTCTTTGCGGCGGATGAAAGAAAACCGGTTCGCAATCGGTTCAAAACTGACCAGTTCCAAGTTTGATCGCTGGCTGTCGGAAAGGGACTCTGGGCTGAATCGGAACGTTCGGTTTATCCACAACAAGTTCATGCTGATTGATCCGCTTACCAGCTCGCCTGTCGTGATTGCCGGTTCGGCCAATTTCAGCGAAGCTTCATCGACTAAGAACGACGAGAACATGCTGATTGTCCGAAACAACAATCGAGTGGCCGACATCTACCTTGGCGAGTTCATGCGACTCTACAACCATCACGCATTCCGCGAATTTCTGGAAAGAGTCAATTCAAATACACTCAGTGCCAATCCCAGTCACCTGCGTACTGACGACTGGTGGCGGAGTTATTTTGGCAACACGGCCCGTTCGCGTCAGCGTCAGTTCTTTGTTGGCTAGACGGTTCAACGCAAGATCAAATTGCAAAATGCCTTCCTCGAACACATGAGGAAAGAACTCTGCCGCTAGTTTCCAGAAATTCGCATAGC
>JAGQOZ010000063.1 GCA_020426955.1 Planctomycetales bacterium | reverse complement strand
CACTTTGTGGAGCGACACGAAATTCCCTCACTTACGTTTCGGGCTAAGAAATTCTGCCAAACACAAGTGCACGACGCGAAAACACTCGTTTCGCTCGCTCAATCCAAATAAATAAATTCGTTCAAATTCAACGCCATCAAGCAAAACGTTTTCAGGGCGGCGTCGGGTGTGACGCCGTCTTCGTCTTGCAGTCGTTTGATCAGTTGTATGCCTTCGTTCACTTCTTCGTCCGCAGGTTCTCGTTGCGAAACCAAACGCAACGCCAGCGCCACTTGGTGTTTCAATTCCGGCCCAGCTTCTCGAATCAAACGCTCCGCCAAAACCGACGCCTGATCATTGATGAACTTGCCGTTGAGCATTGTTAGTGCTTGAGTGGGCTGCGTGGTTTCAAAGCGAACCGGACACGTTTGATCCGTTTCGGCAAAATCAAAGTTGATAATTTCCGGCACCAGCAAGGATCGTTTGACAAAGACATAAATGCTGCGACGAGCCTGCTGTTCGGGCGAAGATTTGCCCCAGCCTTGCCCCGGTCGCGACTGACCGGCCAGCACTTCCGGCGGAATGTCGGGATAAACGCTGGGTCCATGCATTTGCGTGTTCAAGCGTCCGTTCACCGCCAGAATTGAATCCCGCACTTCTTCTGCCGACAGCCGACGCGTGTTTTGTCGCCAGAACCATTGATTCATGACATCTTTTTGCAAAGCGCCTTCGTTCGCTCGAGAAGACATCTGATAGGTGCTGCTATTCATAATCATGCGAATCATCGACTTGATGCGCCATTGGTGATCATTCGCAAATTGCAGTGCCAGCCAGTTCAGCAAATCAGGGTGCGAAGGTGGCACGCCAAGAATGCCAAAGTTGTTAGACGATTCCACGATGCCTCGGCCGAATAAATGTTGCCACAGCCGATTCACCATCACTCGAGAAGTCTGCATGTTCTTGGGCGAAGCAATCCACTTGGCCAGCACCATGCGGCGACCGGTGGTGCGCGCTTCGTCCGGCATGGTTGGCATTTCCGGCGCCGGGTCACCAAATAGTTCAGGAAACCGAGGTTCTACTTTGTCGCCCGGTGCCTGAGGGCTTCCTCTTGTTAGCACGAACGTTTCCGGTGGTTCGGATCCGTACTCCGTGACGCACAAGGCTTGCTCCACGGCCACTCGATCCTTCTTCAACCGCTCCGCTCGCTCCAGCAATCCCTTGTATTCTTGCACGGCTTCTTCGCCCAGCAATTCCGCACCGTTTTCTGCAATCAGTTTCCGCACGTCCAGGTCGGATTCGCTTTGGTTCGCATCGGAATTGCCAGCGGATAGGGAACGAGCGAATCCTTCGCCCGACCACGTTACGCTGAGTCCCTTGCCAAACTGCTTTTGAAAATATTCCAAGCGGATGGGCACCGAACCTGCTTCCAATTCCACGGTTGCCATTTTGGGCGAACCGGTTCCGTGAATGCCGTCGTATTCTAGAACCGTTTTGCCGTTGAGCAGCAGTCGAGTTCCGTCGTCGGAATCGAGCGTAAATTGGTAGGTGCCTGATTGCGGCACCACTAGCGAACCTTCGAACACAAATCCAAAAAAGTCTGGACGAGTGGCCGGAGCGAGATCGAATTTTCCGGATGGCAGTTCCCCTTCATCTTCGTGCTTGATTTCGTCAAACACCGGCAGCTTGTCCCAGGTATCGCGATAGAAGCGATACTTCAAATCGCGAATGTCCTGTACCGCCGCAGCATCGGAACCTGTCTTGTTGGCGGCTGCGGCAAATTTGCCTTCCAGTTGAGCGATGGCGGCTTGTACTTCGTCTATCTTTTGCTGACGCTGCGCCAGCGCTTGTTCGTATTTTTCCTTCCCGTTTGCTTCCGGAAAAATCGGCCGCAAAATGCGATCGCCGCCGTTGGCCATGGGCGTGATGTTGTGGAAGAACGAGACCATACTGTAGTAATCAGCTTGCGTGATCGGATCAATTTTGTGGTCGTGGCAACGAGCACAATTGACGGTCAGGCCCAGAAAGACTTGGCCCGTGGTGGTCACAATGTCATCCAGCGTGTCGAATTTGGCCAGCAAAGAATCGGCTGGTTCGTCATCCCATAGACCTAGTCGATAGTAACCGGTGGCGATAATGGCGTCGGCCGATGGATCGGGAAGTTCGTCTCCAGCCAATTGTTCGATAATGAATTGATCGTAAGGTTTGTCTTGATTGAAACTGCGAATCACATAGTCGCGATACCGCCACGCTTCTGGCTTGTTACCGTCTCGTTCAAAGCTGTTAGTTTCCGCAAATCGAACTAGGTCCAACCAGTGCCGGCCCCAACGTTCTCCAAAGTGTTCTGAATCTAATAAGCGATCTACCAAACGAGCAAACTTGTCGGGATCACTGTCGGCAACGTATTTGGCAACTTCTTCAGGTGTAGGCGGCAGGCCGGTCAGATCATAATACGCTCGGCGAATCAGTTCCGAGTCGGCCGCAGGTGGATTGGGTGACAGGCTTTTCTGTTCCAGTTCGGCTAAAATGAACTGGTCAATCGGATTCTTTGACCAAGACTGGTTTTCCGTGGTCGGCGGCTCTTTGGCGACAGGTGGTTCGAACGCCCAGTGTTTGCTCCAATTCGCTCCGTCATCAATCCATTTACGAATCAGCTGGACTTGCGCTTCCGAAAGCGGCTTTCCTTCCGGCGGCATGCGTTCCGATTCATCTTCAGCGGTAATGCGGCGAACCAATTCACTGGCGTCGGCATCACCGGGAACGATCCCCAGTTCGCCCGAATCCAATTCACCAAACGCCGATTCCTTTTCCGTCAAACGCAAGCCGCCTTCTGCGTCGTCCGGCCCATGACAGGCAACGCAGTTCTTGGCAAAGATCGGCTGGATGTCTCGAGCGAAATCGACTTCTTGGCTCGACACGCTCGGACCATTCGCGATTATCAACGTGACGATTAGACACGGAGCGACCAGCCGGCTGCAAAGGATAGTTTTCAAAACGCGAGCTTTATTCATCAGTAAAACCACGAAACCATTTCCTTGGCGGATTTGAAAGGCAAGACCGCCACATCAGGCGACCGTTGGTAGGCGGGAACGCGAAGTCATTGGGCCAAACCGAACGATTCACGACTGCCATATTCTACCAGCCCGCGCAGAAATTCCCAACCTTGTTGACCGAACGTGATTTGCATCGCCTCAGCCTACCGTCGCAGAACGCTTGCCCGAAAGCCGCACAAAACGACCCGTAATTGCACGAAATTGGCGGCGGTCAGGATATTAATTTCGCGAGTTCGGACTAGATTGTGCCAAATAGCGCATCACGCCCAACACCACGTCTTCTCGCCAAGGCTCAGCCACCACCTGGACTCCCACTGGTAGGTGAGAACTGGTTCGAACCGCACGTTCCGTCTTTTTGACAACGACGTCCAACCGACTGGGGTTGGCAACTTGCGGTTCTGGTTGTGGCGAGTTCTGCGTTTGCGTGGCTGGCGAACGAACGATTGCCACACTTCCCGCCGGAAAGCCGATCAAGTTAAACACAAATGAATAGATGGCTGCCAATACCAAATCGACCGAATCGCCATGAGGAAACGCCGGGACCGCATGGACAGGACAGATCAACGCGTCCAACTTCATCCGCTGCCAAAGCTGCCGCACTTCGCTTGCACAGTCTTCGCGTTGAAAATTGAGACGCCAAAACCCCGAAGCGTTGGTCGCCCCAGTCGCTTGCAGTAAGAACGCCAAATTTGGCTGACCCATCATCCGTAGCGCCGCGCTGATGCCGGGCCGCGCGAAAGGTGGAATGCGTCCGATTCGCAACAAGTGTCGAATCCGATGGTCGGCCGGATCACGTCCCAACAATTGCTGCAAATCACGACCTCCATCGGCGCTCATCAAACCCAAATACGTTTGCACCATGGTGCGAACGTGTGGCATGGCGAATTCCACGACATCCGCGCCCGCTTGTTGCAATACGTTGGCAGCGTTTTCGACGGCCAGCTGCACGGCCGAACTAACTGGAAACAGATTGTCTTGCCGCCAAATGCCGATTCGTAATCGCCCGACATCGATTGTGCGAGAATCCGGAAACGGCGCGGGAATCTGGTCGGGCGCGGAAGCGGTGGCCAAGACTTCGCACATGGTCTGCAGATCATCTACGCAGCGCGCCATCGGACCGGGTTGAAATTCCATGCCCGTCATGCCTCGTAAATTGGCCACGCTGCCTGTTCGAGTAAACCGGCGGTTGGTCGGCTTCAAACCGTGGATGCCACAAAAATGAGATGGCACTCGGATACTTCCGCCTAGATCACTCGCCAGCCCCAGCGGCGAACCGTAAGCGGCAATCAACGCTGCTTCGCCACCAGTGCTGCCGCCACACGTCCGTTCCAGATCCCATGGGTTGTTGGTCCGACCGTACAGCGGGTTGTCGGTTTCGTGAAAGAACATCAACTGCGGAACGTTGGTTTTGCCCAAGACAATGGCGCCGGCATTTCGCAACGCAGTGACCAGCGGCCCGTCCGTGGCAGCGAGTTCGGTTGCTCGCGACACTAAGCCCATGGTGGCTGGCGTTCCGTGGACGGCAAACGCTTCTTTGATGGTCACCGGCACGCCGAGCAGAGGCAGGCGTTGTGATTCGAATTGCCCGCTGCGAACCTGATTGTCCAACTGTCGTGCTTGTTGCCTGGCGGATTCAAAGCAGTCGACCGTCATGGCATTGATTGCCGGCTGGATTTCTCGAATGCGTCGTATGAAGGCATCGACGACTTCAGCGGCCGACAGCAAGCCTTGAACGATTTGCTGCCGAATCTGACTTGCCGACAGCGTCAGAATGTCGCGGTCGGCGTGGTTCGAAACATCCGTAAGCGATTGATTGGCCATACGAATTACTTCGAACGGAATTGCAGGTTCGTTATCGTCTCCGAAGACGAGTCTTTAGTTATCGGCCGCTCGTTCCCAAGTCAGGCCCAATTCTCCCTGCACTTCACTGGTCCACCAATATTGGAAGCGACGTTGTAGATCCTGAATCCCAATGATGGTCACTTCTGGCGGCAGACCGAATTCCAAGAACGACTGCCGCAGCTTGTCTGGATCGGTTTCTTCCTGAGTCACTTGGACCAGATACACAACCGTTTCTGGATTGTTGACGGCAGTACCGATCTGTTGATCAGACAACGCGAACACGGACGCCATGAAATCGTTTCCGGCATATTCCACACCGGGAACTTGGCTGATTTGCGGTTGCATACCGTAAGCCATGCCGCCACTATTCATCCAGCTGAACAATCCAGAGTCGACAACGGTCTTATTGGGCATATCCGCAAAATACTCGGACAGCGTTTTCCCTGAGGCCTTGACCTTATTTCTTGCCTCTTCTGCTGCCTTTTGGGCCAGCTCCAACGCCTTTTGCTGTTTTGCGACCTGAATCACTTCTTCTCGACACTGTTCCAACGTGGGTACATAGCCGTCTTCACTGTCCGTTTTCCAGTACAGGAATTCTGTGTCGGCATCCATGCCTTTAATTTCACCGGCGTGATAGTTTCGCAGGCCTGGTTCAAAGATGGCTTGAGCAAAGAAGACGCCGTCCGTGGTAAACGCTTGAGCAATCTCGTATCTGGCCGTCTTGGTTGTTCGGTCTACGTCCATCAGCTCTTGTGCGTCGACCAGTGGAACTTTCCCGGCGGTCAGAGCATCACTGGCTGCCGCGATGGTGGACAGTGAAGGAGGCGAGGGTTGGTCTTTTTCGTCTTTGTCGGGCGAATTGGCCCACATCAAGTATTCGCCGAAATATTCCTTCATCTTGCCGCTTGCTTCACGGCGAATTCGATCGACTTCGGTTCGAGCCAACGGTGAGGCGATGTCTCGGCGAATATCCTCTTCTACTTCGGACAGTGGTTTATAGCGAGGTGCCGAAACCACGGGTCCAGGCGCGTCGGGAAGGTCGTCCAGGATGTTAGTTTCGTCATCCGTGCCTGCGGCGGTGTCTTGATCAACGGTGTCTTGGTCTGGCGTTTCGGAGGCTTCGGCATCTTGGTTGTCACCGGCGGCTGAGTCCGATTCGGTAGAATCCGTTTCGGTCGAAGTGTCTGCGTCATCGGTCTGAGTTTCCGCAGCCGTGTCTTCCGTCAGGTCATCGGCCGTTTCGGTCGAATCGGCTTGATCTTGATCCGCGAGCTCGCTGGCGTCTGTTTCCGGTTCGACCGACTCGGTTACTTCCTCAACTTGGTCTTCCAGCGTATCGCTGGCGTCATCGGCTGCGGCACTGTCTTCTTCCTGGAACGACGCGGGAAGCGTGGAAAAATCCTGGATCAACGACGAATCCGATTCACCGGGCGAGTCTGAAGCTTCTTCGGTATTTTCAGACGGCTGTGATTCCGAGTCAGGAGTCGATTCCGTTGCTTCGGTTTCTTCCACGGTTGACGAAGCGTTGTCTTCAACTGAGTCGTCAGCGGAATCATCCGAGTCGCCTTCCAGTGAATCAATCAAGTCATCTGAAGGCAGGGAAATTTCCAGAAACTGTTCTTTGTGGGTATCGTAGTAATCTTGCACCTGTTGTGGAGTGATGGCCGCCATTTGGCGTTCCAATTCCGGTTGCAGATCCACTTTGATGTATTCGATAGCGACTTTGGGTCGGCGACGAAAACCAGGTTCGGCAAAGCCATTACGTTGGAATTGGTCTTTGCCTTTTTCGTACAATTCGCGAATTTCACCGCTGGATGGTTCGCTCACTTGGGAAACATATTCGCTGGCCGCGAACGGAACCGCCGCAATGGCCACTCGACGATTGAGTCGTTGGTAATAGTCCCACGCTTGCCCAGGTGTGGACGGCAGGATGCCGTTGAAGAAGGCTCCGCGTTGAACAACCGCCGTCAATTCCCAACGCAAGGCATTCAAAAACTGTGATTGAGAATATCGACCGCTGGTCGCTTGTTTCAGAATGCCAGAAAATTGATCTCGAGTCACCACGCCGCTGCAAAACGTGTCCAGATAATGCAAGGCGTAATCATCGGTGACGAAAAATCCCTGCTTTTCTGCTTCGTTAACCAAGACTTCCGTTTCCACCAGCGAAACATCCGCGATGCTCGTCGGGATGCCGTCGATGGATTGGCCGAATTGACGAGGCGTGGCGCCACGATCCACGGCCACTTGATGCAGGCCCAGCAGAAATTGAATCACGGCCGTACGATCCATTCGTTTGCGCTGGAGATCAGATTCACGAATGGTTTCACCTTTCATGCGAACCACGACGTCGTTCGTCACTTCTGGCGCTTGCTGACCTGAATTTCCGACGATGCCGCCAACCGTGAATACAATCATCAGGGCGACGCCGAAGACGGCCAGCAACACTTTTTGGTTTTTGCGAAAAAACGAAAGAGGATTCGACATTTCTATTTCACCTGGTTTAGACCACTGGATTGTGGCATTGCGGTTCGTCACATCTGCCGCCGGATGGCTCGCGCCATCTTGACAAGCGTTGCCGACACGCATTATTGATTTCGTTGGGCCAATTCAGCGTGGGCCGATTGTAGGGACCATTGAGGTAAATTCAATCCCAAAACGAAGCTTCAAGACTGCGGATCCACTGGATTCGTGCCTTTGGGCCTTTCCCTACAGCCGAGCTGGATTATAGAGTTCCAAAGACAAGGATTGAATGGATCGAGCCAATTTTTGCGTCCAACCAACGGAACTCTGCGACTTTTCCAGGCACGTTGTTAATTCAACACGCATATTAGTGACGACGCCCAAGTTAATTACCCGCTTTTACCAGAACACGCAGTTAGATTTTACCCTTGAACGAGTCGTCTCATATGGCAAAGAAATCCGAAGGTACCGGCAAGTCTTTGGTGATTGTGGAATCGCCAGCCAAAGCACGAACGATCTCGAAATTCCTTGGCAAGAACTATACCGTCGAAGCCAGCGTGGGGCATGTGCGAGACCTGCCCAGCGGCAGTAAACAAGTTCCCGAAGAATTCAAGAAAGAGAATTGGTCCTATTTGGGGGTTAATGTCGAGGATAAATTTACGCCAATTTATATTATACCGGACGACAAGAAGCAGCAGGTTACCAAGCTTCGCAAGGCGTTGAAGGAATCGGATTCCTTGTATCTGGCGACGGACGAAGACCGCGAAGGGGAAGCGATTAGCTGGCATTTGTCTGAAATTCTCAAGCCCAAAGTTCCGGTCAAGCGTTTGGTCTTCCACGAAATCACCAAACCGGCCATCGAAGCGGCGCTCGCGTCACCTCGTGATATTGATGAAGGCTTGGTTCGCGCTCAAGAGACTCGGCGCATTCTGGATCGTCTGTACGGTTACGACGTTTCGCAATTGTTGTGGAAGAAAGTGGGACGAGGCCTTTCGGCGGGTCGAGTGCAAAGCGTGGCGGTGCGTTTGATTGTACAGCGCGAACGAGAACGCATGGCCTTTGTGAGTTCGGACTATTGGGACTTGATCGGCACGTTTGCCAAACAGCAAGGTGCACAGTTCGAAACGACATTGGTGTCCGTGGATGGTCGCCGGATTCCTCGAGCCAAAGATTTTGATTCTGCAACCGGAAAACTGCTGAATGACAACCTGTTGCTGCTGAATGAAACGGCGGCCAAAGACTTAGCGGACAAACTCACCAGCGCCGAATTTTCGGTCACCAATTTGGAAGTCAAACCGTTTACGGAAAAACCGAAAGCTCCGTTTACCACCAGTACGCTGCAGCAAGAGGCCAACCGCAAATTAGGTTTTACGGCCAAACGAACCATGGCGGCGGCGCAGAGTTTGTATGAAAACGGTTACATCACCTACATGCGAACCGATTCCACCACGCTGGCCGATGTCGCACTGAAGGCCGCGCGGAATTTGGTTCAATCTGAATACGGCCCGGATTACCTGTACGAATCGCCTCGAGTCTACGCTTCCAAGGTCAAGAACGCCCAGGAAGCTCACGAAGCGATTCGTCCTGCCGGAACGGAATTTCCCACGCCCATGGCGCTGAAGGATAAACTTCGTGATGACCAATTCAAACTTTATGATTTGATCTGGAAGCGAACGATCGCCAGCCAAATGGCCGACGCCAAAAAGCGTCGGATCACCATTTCGATCGAAGGTGCCGGCGCGCTGTTCCAAGTCAGCGGTACGACGATTGACTTTGAAGGCTTTCTGCGAGCGTACGTGGAAGGTTCTGACGATCCAGAAGCGGAATTGGCCGACAAGGAAACACTGCTGCCGCCGGTGGAAAAAGGTGAAAAAGTCATTCCCAAAAAGATGGAAGCCAAGGGCCATTCTACCAAGCCGCCGGCTCGTTTCAGTGAAGCGGCGCTCACGCAAGAATTGGAAAAGCGAGGCATCGGGCGGCCCAGTACCTACGCGTCGATTATCGAAACCATTCAAGATCGTCGATACGTTTTCAAAAAGGGAAACGCCCTGGTTCCCAACTGGATTGCATTTAGCGTCATTCGATTGTTGGAAGAACATTTTCCCAACCTGGTGGATTACGAATTCACCGCGCAGATGGAAGACTACTTGGATTCCATTAGTCGCCAAGAAGCGGAACACTTGAAGTATCTGAACGACTTCTATTTTGGTAACGGCAAGCCTGGTTTAAAGCCCAGTCTGAAGTCCAAGGAAGAAGAAATTGATCCACGAGTGATGAGTCGCTTTCCGGTGGGCAATCCGCCGGCTGATTTGGAGGGTTTTAATCCGGACGAACCGATTGTGTTACGAGTTGGCAAATGGGGTCCGTTTTTAGAGCACGGCGAAAAGAAAGCGAGTCTACCCGATGGAATGGCTCCGGACGAACTGACTCTGGAAAAAGCGGTCGAACTATTGACGCAAGCGGCCGTGGAAGACGAACCACTAGGTGTCGACCCAGAAACGGGTAAGCCCGTGTACGTCAAAGTTGGACGATTCGGACCGTATGTGCAACTGGGACATCCGGACGACGAAGAAAAGCCCAAGAATGCTTCGCTATTGAAAGGCATGGTGGCCAACGAAATTGACTTGGAAACGGCACTCAAGCTCCTTTCGATTCCTCGAGAATTGGGCGTCTACCCAGAGAATAACGAACCGATTGTGGCACATAACGGTCGCTTCGGTCCGTATATCAAATGTGACAAGGAAACACGATCACTGGGCGCTATTTCTCCACTGGACGTCACACTGGAACAAGCGATCGAACTGCTGAAACAGCCGAAGACTCGAGGCCGAGGTGCGGCGAAGGAACCGCTGAAGGTCTTTGAACAAAAGTCTCCGGTGACAGAGGAAGAAGTCAAACTGCTGGACGGCCGTTATGGCCCGTACGTCACCGACGGCAGCACCAACGCATCGTTGCCCAAAGACGCGAAGCCGGAAGAACTGACCTTTGAACAAGCTTTAAATCTATTAGCTGAACGTGCCGCCAAGGCTCCGGCCAAGAAGAAGAAAAAGAAGAAGGCCGCCAAAAAGAAAACAGCCAAGAAGAAGACGGCCAAGAAGAAAAAAGCGGCCAAGAAAAAGACGACAACGAAGAAAAGCAGCTAGGCGTGCGACTTTGACGATTCCGCATTTGCAGGTCGTTTGTCTAATTGCCGAAGAAGATGACCGCCCAGGAAGATTGTTGTCCTATCAGTGGCCGGCCAGGCCGATGGTTCGAGCCACTCGCCGCACGGTCCACCAAGGATTACAAGCGGCAGCCCAGCCCATCCGCAAGTAACCTTTCACGGGATGGCTGCCGTAGATATCCGCCACGGCAACTCGATAATGATGCAGCGAATAGGACAACATGGCGTCCTTCAGGCGAATATACGCCGGGCGCTTTTTTTGTTGCTCCATGAATTCGTCGTAACTGATGGCGGGTGCCTGTGCTTCGCGGCGATCGGCCAGTTCGCAAGCAAAGGCAATGTGAGCACGCATGCGCCGCATCGCTTGACCGTTCAGGCTGCCGCCGTGAACTCGGTAGTGATGCAACACTTCGTCAATGTTAGCCAATTCGGCCACTTCGCCCATGCGTAACATCATGTCCCAATCATCGATCAAGCGAAACGACCAGTAGCCGCCGATTTGCTTCAATAGGTCGGTTCGCATCATGATGGCCGAATGAGCCAAACCGTGATATCCCTTTCGCATCGAAGGATAGATCTCTTGATGGGTCAACGGCAGATGCAAACTCTTGCCAACTTTATTGAGTCCCATCGGCGCCATTTGGGTTCCCACCAGGCCGACCTGCGGATGCGAATCCAAAAACGCCACTTGCTTTTCAAATCGCTGCGGCAGCGAAATGTCATCGGCGTCCATACGAGCCAACAGTTCACCGTGGCAATGCTGAAGACCGTGATTGGCAGCTGCTGCGGTGCCGCCATTTTCCTGTGTAATCACGCGGATTCGCGGATCATCTAGTGACGCTAAGTAGTTAGCCGTCCCATCGGTGGAACCATCATTCACAATGACAAAATCAAAGTCTTGGAACGTCTGGCCCAACACGGATTCCACGGCCGGCGGCAAAAACGGCATTCCGTTGTACACCGTCATAAGAACACTGACTTTGGGCATGATGTTACCTGAATGTGAAATGCAATCGACGAGACGATTATGGTGTGTGGATGTGCGCGATGTGTTTGGTGCGAATGCGAACTAGTTTTGCTTGGCCAGCTTTTGTCGACCTTCGCGAAAATTGATCTTCGAAAAGAAACTGTTCTGCTTGAACGGAGACAATAGGCTGATGGCGCGACGCACATACCCTTCGGTAAACCAAATCCAACAACGATGTCCCAACGCGGTTTCTCGATCTCCCTTCAGCTTGGCCAGCAGATACGGCGGCACAAACTTAACGGCAGCTCGTGCCACGCGAGCTGCCGTCATGACGGGCAGCAGGAAGAAGCCCCAATCCTTGTATTCTCGATACGCCACATGATTGCCTTGCCGCAACGACGTCCACATCATGTATTGATCTTCCATGCGATAGGGCGGAATCATGTGATGAATGATGGCTTTGGGGGCGAACCACGTCACCACTCCGCCTTCTCGCATCCGGCGATACAGGTCGGCATCTTCGCCTCCGTCCACCAGTTCTGTGTCGAAGATTCCGATGCGTTCAAACACCGATTTGCGGATCATCAAGTTATTGGTGCCGGGCACCAAGACGCGATTGAATTCGCAGGGTTCGGTCAGCCCGTACATTTCGCCCAAGAGCCTGCGGCAAGTCTTATCCAATTGGCGATCGGTTGGTTCCAGCATCAACAGCTTGACGTCTCCGCCAACAGCTTCGCATTGCTTTTCTTGGGCCATGGCTAATAGTTCCACCAGCCAGTTTTCATCGGCCAATTGATCGTCGTCAAAGAACGCTACCCATTCGCCTTGGGCTTCTTTGATTCCCAAATTCCTGGCGCTGGCTACACCCTTTTGCGTTTCTACAAAAAGTCGTAACGGATAGCCGACTTCGCTTTGAGTGTCTTTGACCATTTGCGAAGTGTGATCGGTGGAATCATTATCGACGACAATCACTTCATACGTGATGTCTCCGGTTCGGTTGAGCTTGTCCAGGCTCAGCAACCCGTCCTTCAACATGTCCGCTCGATTGAACGTGCCGATAACAATGGTGACGTCTAAATGTGTCTGATTCACGAGTGATCTTTCGTAAGTCGAATCAAGGATTGGTGTGAACCGCAAGTTCTATTCTACGGATTTGACGCCGGTGCACGAGTGAGCCGAACAAACCAAAACCACATGAACGAAGTCACACAGATGTTTGCAACAAGGATGCCAATGGCCACTCCCATGGCACCTAGTTTCCAAATTAGAAACGTACCCAGGCAAACCGAGAAAACCAAGCGGATAAACGCGGCGGAAAACAGCATTTTCCCATGGCTTATTGCTTGAAAACCGCATTCCAATGGCATCATCATATGTTCAGAAAACGTGGCCAATCCAAACATGACAACCAGTTGTCCCAAGCCGGCGTATTCTTCCTTGGAAAAGAAAACCACGACGGCGTCGCCAAAAATCGCCAAGAAGATGCAAAAAAGCGACAACAACGCACCCATGCCGACAAACGTCTTAAACACCGATCCAAAGAGTGCTCGCGCTCCTTGCTTCGCAAAAATCGTAGCCGAAGCTGGGCCATAAAAATTGGATAGACCTAATAAAAGAGGGTTGGCCAAGAAGACCACCGTTTGGACCGCTGTTAGATTGGCCAATTCGGAATAGCTATGAAATTTCGCTAGTAGCGATCGATACAGGAGGTTCGCCAGCATCACGGCTAAGGCGCCAACAAAGATCCACTTGGAAAACTGCCAATTGTGCTTGGCGTCCTCCACAACTTGCGATCGTTCGATCCGGATTTCTGACCGACGCAGGTACAACCAAAGCAGGATGACGGACGAAGAGATGCCAAATGCCCAATACGCGTTGGAACCGGTCAATCGTCCTTCCCAGGCCAAGAACCACAGAATTCCTACCTGCAAAATCGAAATCAACGTATCCAGCACCAAGACTTCTTCATTACGCAGCCAAGCCAAGCACAGCCGCCGAGCGTGTTCGCGAATAATCACTAACACGATTGCCGGACAAAGCACCAACAGTAGTCGGCCCAACAGTGGATCAGAACTCGGTATCAGGGCCTGGGCGAAACTAGCCACAAGCAATGCCAAACCGGTTGCCAAGGCGATCAGCAACATATGAACCGTAACGCTGCCAGTGAATTTGGTCAGCTGGTCTTGGGAGTCCAAACGCGGAGCGAAGGTGGTGTAGGGTGTCCAGACCAACGATTTAGGAATGGCCGAAAGCAGGACGACCATAATGAACCCAAGCCCGTAAATACCAAATTCTTCCTTCGTGCACGATTTGGCCACAATCAGCGAAGAAGCAAAATTGGCCACACTCACCACGCCCTGATCGACCAGCGCCACAAATCCTTTCGAGAAAAGTATGCGCAGCAGCAAGTGAGGACGTGCGACAGACGTTGCTGATTCCGAAGTTCCTGAGGCCGACGGCACTGGGACGTTCCTACCGATTTACAGTGTCAAACTCTTGCCGTTTCTACAGAAATCGCGATATCAAGTCTGGCATGTCTTGTTGCGTCTTGTTCATAACAGAACCAACTAAATTGACGCCCACGTTATCCATCTGTTTGCGAAGTTGAGCGACCAAGTGGGTTTGTACTTTTCCGGGTTCAATCACCAAGACGGTTCCATCCATGAACGACGCAAAATACATCGCTTTGGGGTTATCATCCAGCATAGGCAGGTCAAAAATAATAGCCTTGTAATCTGGAGTCAGTTCGTCAATCAGCGTGTTGATGCCCAACGGCACCACATCCGCACCTCGTTGCGACGCATCATAGCCAAAAGGAAGCACCGACAGTCCGGCAATTTGCGATGGTGTAATGTGTTCGCGTACACTTGTTCCATTGTTTAGTGAATCCAAGATCCCTGGTGCACGCGTCTTCTTGCAAAAAATGCGGCCTAACCGAGGCGAAAGGAAATTCAGATCTACTAGTAAAACGGGGCCCAGGCCCTGTTCCGCCAATCTCACCGCCAAATTACATGCAATGGTGGTTACGCCGGCTCCCGGGGCACACGAGGTTACTCCTAGCGTCTTGATGGCGTTGTCTTGTGTCTTGAAAATCCCCCATACCAAGGAATCAATGACGTGACTGCCGGGACGACCCTGATTGTTTCGCTTGGTGGAGTTTTTTAATTTGTCGGCTGCCGATTTTATCATGGTGTTGTTGTTACTCGTCTATAGGAATTGGTCGAGTTGTAGCGTCAGATTTCGAAACAGATCTTAGCGAATGGGCTGGTGCCATACTTTTCCGTAGATGCGAGACCGCGGAATCGTGCCAATGACCTTG
Organism: Planctomycetales bacterium; assembly: GCA_020426955.1. GTDB lineage: Bacteria > Planctomycetota > Planctomycetia > Pirellulales > Pirellulaceae > JAGQOZ01. The sequence goes on along the minus strand of JAGQOZ010000063.1, from coordinate 2,739 downwards.
GTACCTAACAACTGCGAAATATCTTCTTCGGAACGAACCGAATGATCTAACAAGTTTGCTAACAATCCCACAAACAATGGGATCCCCAACACCATCATGCCTCCACCCGCAATCAGCAGAAGCTTGGAAGGACTAACCGGCTTATGCCAAGATCGTGCCTGTTGAATGATATTGATATTGGATACCAAGTCCTTCTCCAGTTGTTCCTGAATACGAGATTCTTCAAATTTGTTTTCGTACGTTAGAAAATCGTCTTTGGTAATCTGTACGTCGCGTTCCAACGCCGTGATTTCTCGTTCCGCTTGATTCGCTTCACGGATTTTGGCTAACAAGTCGGCTTGCTGCTGCTTCAGCTTTTCCAGCCTGGCTTCTTGCCCTCGAGCGTTCGTTTCCATTTGTTCGAAACTCATCGCCAGCTGTTCATAGATAGGATTCGAGTTACTGGTGGTTTCTGTTCGCCGAGCTGCTTCTTGTGCAAGTTGTCGTTCTGCTTGTTGCACCGCCTCACGAGCTCGCTGCAAACGTGGATCCGACTCCTGCAACTTGGTTTCTAGTTCTACCAGCTGTAGTTGAGCGGTATACAACTGTTGTTGCAGAAGATCTAAGCCCGCGTTGGCGACGTCCACCTCTTCTGTCATCTTGCGTTCGGGAATAACAGACAGTTGCTGTTTGATGGCGTCGGCCGATCCTTGGTACATGGCTAATTCACGTTCGGCCAACAAGACATCGTTTTCAACGGTCAGCAATTCCGTTTCCAATTTGCTGCGATGGCCGCCGATGGACGCAAAGCCCATTTCGGACTTGCGAGCCTCCAGTTGTTGTTCTAACGCCGTCAGTTTTTCATGCGAAGCGTCTCGCTGAACCTCAAAAAAGTCTTTCGAACCATCATTGCGAAACGCCTTTACGTGTTCGCGTTGATATGCCTTGACCAGTTCACTGACAATAGCTCGAGCTAATTCGGGCGAATCGGACACTTGTTTGATATAGATGACGGAAGAATCTCGTTCCACTTCCACATCTAATGTCTCTTCCAATTCGCGAATCGCTTTTTCTCGCTCAGGAACCGGGTCAATATTAGATAGCGTGGACAGAACCGGCCCCACAACCGACGCCACCCAATCCTTGGCAGCGGATTCGCGTACCGGTCCTTCGTCATTCTCTAACGGCACATCACCTAACACGACGCCGGGTGTGAGTGAATCGACTATCGCGCCCATCACGGAGCGACTTAACAACGTGTCCAGCGCCGATTTGATCTCTGAATCTCGGTTCAACTGCGCTAGTCCGATCGTGGGACCAGTGGTGGCTGTCGGGTCGATACCAATACTTTCACGCCCAATTTGCAAAAACAGTTTGGCGTCGGCGTAATATTTTCGAGGCCAAAACAGAATGGCCAAAACCGTAAGAGCAATCACCAGCAACTGCAGGAAAACGATCTTTCCTTTGTGCCGAAACATGGACGCCATAATGTCTGCGGGTCGGAGCGAATGATTCATCAGAGGTATTCATCACGAAGCTGAGGGATTCAAACGAAAGCAAGCTTGGAATCCATTCGCCAGGCGTCAACCACAACGAAGCTGACACGTGTTCCAGCGCATTTGGTGACCATGCGGACATCCAAACGCAAACAGAAGTTAAGCTATCAGCATAAAATCACGTGTCAGCCGTGACAAGCGACCGTCTGCCACGGACTCGCGACACCAGGCTGAAAACAGCTGATTCTGCCGATTATCAGGACTAAACGGAAGAATCACGCCGTCCGCGGCACCTCACTTGGGCAACGCTCCGGTATGGCGGTACCACGCCACCAATTCGTTTAGCCGAAGCTGTAGCCGCTTTACGCAAGAAAACCCTACTTCGGACCGAATTCGCTGGCTGGAGCAAGCCCACGGACCGTTTTGGGCTTCTCTGGCCTTGTCCCAATTGAAGATGTGAGGTCGGCGGCGAATTCGCCCCCATGCTTCATTGACCGACGCGGTGGTGCTAATCAGCCAACCAGGCGCTTCGACGGTTCGAACCGATCGCTTCTCTAACGCTTTGGCCAGCATGTTTCCCAATTCCGCGAAACTAGGCGTCTGTTCGGCCGCCACAAAATAGACGCCTCGGCTATCGGCTCCGCTGCTAAATTCACGACGCAACGTTTGGCCTTGTTCCGCGACCAATTTCAACGCCACGGCAACATCCTCTGCCGCAATTAACGAAATCGGTTGGCTATGTGATAGTGGAGCCAGATGGACGCCGAATTGACTAATCGGCTTCACCATCTCAAGAAATTCGGTGTCATACGGCCCGAAAACAATGGGAGGTCGAACAATGGAAATAGGCATGAGTTCGGCGAACCGAGCTGCTTCCAGTTCCGCACGGCGTTTGCTGGCACCGTAGCGTGACACCGGCGCAACCGGATCTTCTTCTCGTCGAAGGCGACCAGTCAGCGCTGGCCCCGCAGCCGCCAGCGACGACACGACAACCAATTTGGGCGGAGTCGATTGCGCGGCACACGCCCTTGCCAATGTTGCTGTGCCTTGCGAATTGATACGAAACAGATCGGACGCACGAAACGCCTTGGTCAGTCCGGCCAGGTGGTAGACCACATCTATTTGGTCCACGGCAGCTCGCAAACTTGATTCGTCATTCATATGGCCATAAACGAATCGAACTTGCCGAGCTGTGAGGCGGTCCAGGCTGGACGACGCTCGCACAAGACATGTGACATCCTCGCCCGACTGTGTCAAATGCGCA
>JAGQOZ010000638.1 GCA_020426955.1 Planctomycetales bacterium | reverse complement strand
GTCGTTTCGGCATGCCACTGTTGCCCCGCCTGCATCTTGCCCTTGGGAAATTCTTTGATCGAATGGGTGTACCGCGAACCATCATTGCCTACTCCCACGATTGTCCACTTCTTTGTCTGGGCCTCGTATGTGATAAAGTCGTCGAACTTGTTCGCTCCCATTTCACCTCGAATGTAAAGCGTCTGGTCCGAAGTGCCTTGGACAAACGTCATCGTCCCTCGAGCATCTTCTCCCTCGGTCGCATCCCAGACGCCTTGGAACGAATTCAAAAACTCGAATGCATCATGATGGTCCGCAGTAGCAGGAGCAGCAGAGACGATTGCAACGAATAGAATTGAAAACAGACGAAATCGCATTTGTGTTGATTGAAGCATCGGAAAGGACATAACAGACTCCAGAGTGATTGAGGTTTTCGATCAGATTTAGGCCAAAATTTCAGGTCGAATTGAGCTGCGTAGCTGAAATATTGCCAGTACGGCAAACGCCAGGACGACCGAAATGTTTTTCGGCTCTGGGACTGGTTTTGTTCGAACGCCTTGTTCATATCCGCCGTCCCGAAAAGCGGCAACAAAATCGCCACTGTCAAATCGTCCGTCGCCATTCCAGTCGCCATGTTCCCACTGCGCTGGCCGTCCCGTTTCGAACAGACCAGCTTGAAAGACGGGCACAAAGTCCTCGCTGTTGAATTCTCCGTCCAAGTTCGCATCGCCAATCCAGGTGTTTAGTTTGTCTTCCGAGGTAACGAACAGGACTATATCGGCGGCGTCGACGGATTGGTCATTATTGATGTCAAATCTCGCAGTACCATCGCCAGATGAAATCTGTGCCAACAGCAGGTGGATGTCTCCAACACCTAATGTTCCGTCTCCGTCAAAGTCGCACTCCAAATACGGCCGAAACGAAATATCGTCGAAGCTGGCGTCAACATGCACTGGCGATCGCCAGCCGGTCGAGATCCAGCCGGCGACACTAATATCGGCAATCGCGTGAGGATTCGAATCGAACCATGTGAACTGCGGCTCCGTCGGGACGGGATCGTCATCTGGCCAAGCCTTTGCGGACAACAGACCGTCGACGAGTCCTAGTTCCAACCACCGGTAGGCGACATATGCCACATCGTCAGTCGATTTGTTCAACGGTTCGTCCGAAGGTAGCGACTTCAATCTCTGGCGATCCAACGGCGATCTTTGCCTGGATGCGAGCTTCGTCGATCAGGTCTTGATCGTTCAAAATCTCGGCGAGTCCTTGTTCGGGAAGGTATTCCAGAAGGGCTCGTTGAGCGTCATCGAGCGTTTCGGCAAGTTCAATAGCTTTCCGAAATCGCTGTTCCGCTAACTCCGGATCGAGCGTCACGAGCCAACCTAACTGCGTCCAGATTTGGACCCGCAACAGTGTTTGGTCATCGGTCGCGTCAAGCAGCTCCAACGCTTCTTTCAGCAAATCGTCTTGATTGTTCGTTCCTGTACGTGCTGTTTCGAACAAGAATCTTGCCAGTTGCTCGTTATCGCCCGCGTATGCGTTCCGCCCGAGTTTTTCGACGGTCGCCATCTGTGCGGCAGCTTTATCATCTTCAGAAAAGCTCTTGAACGAATTGGCCAACGTGGTTCGGACTTCGATTTCGACCTTTGGGTCGGCGAGTGGTTCGGTTTCCAACTGCTGGGCGAATGTATCCAGAAAATCGCTGACTTTCACCTCGGTTCCCAGCTTCGAATCGGGAGTTGCCTGGGCCAGCAACGATATCAACACATCGAGCGTGTTTCTGAATTGCGCAGCGGCGGCCTTGGCATTCTGCGCTTGAATGTCTGATTCCTGTTTTTGTTCTTTCAGTTCTCCCTGATTCTTCTCAAGTTCGCCGACAGCAGCATTGGCGACGTCTCGCTGCTCCGCGGCATCTAGCCATGCCATCGTGCTAATGCCAGTGGCGACAAACAAAAAGCACAAGATTGCCGCGGTCGTCAGGAAAGCTGCTTTGTTTCGCTGGTAGAGTTTCGAAAACAAGTATGCAAATGTCGGCGGGCCCGCTGTAACCGGCTCGTTGCTGAGGTACCGATCAATGTCGCTTAATAGTCCATTCGGCGAGTCGTATCGCCGGTTTCGATTTTTGTCCAGCGACTTCATGACAATCCAGTCCAAGTCACCCGCGATGGTCTTGGAAAGTGCTGTTGGAATGGTCGCTCGCCGCGAAGCGATGCAAGTCGCCGATTCGTCATCGAGCGTCCGGTATTTGGTTGAAGGCTTGGGCGGTTCGCTTTCACGAATCATCTTTCGCATCGCGTCGTAGCCGGCACTTCGGAGCGTTTGTGCGTCGAATGGCGTCAGTCCCGTCAGTAGTTCGTATAGCAGCACGCCCAACGAATAGATGTCACTACGAGTATCCACGTCTAAGCCGCTCATTTCGGCCTGTTCGGGGCTCATATACTGTGGCGTACCCACGATCTGCCCGTAGCGAGTAAACAGCGTTTTCTCCGTGAGGTTTTGACTCAACGCTTTCGCCACACCAAAGTCGATGACTTTGGGGACCGGCTCGCCATCGTGCAACGTCACCATCACATTCGACGGTTTGATGTCTCGATGAATGATGCCCTTTTGGTGCGCATGCTGGACGGCTCGACAGACTTGCTGAAACAACTGCAAGCGTTCTTTTGTGGGCAAGTTGTTTTCGTCACAGAAGTCCGTTATCGACACGCCTTTGACAAGCTCCATCGCGAAGAAAGGGCGGCCCGAATCAATCGTTCCCGCGTCCAGGACTTTGGCGATATTCGGATGATCCATCATTGCCAGCGCCTGACGCTCGGCCTCAAAACGAGCTACGATTTCCTTCGAATCCATGCCAGGCTTCACGATTTTCAACGCGACCTTGCGACGCACTGGCTGAGTCTGTTCGGCCATGTAGACCACGCCGAAGCCACCTTCGCCGATTTGCTGCAACAGCTTGAACGGACCAACTTCCGTTCCCTCCATCGACTCGGTCTTGACCGGCGAGGTTGCATCGACGCCGATCGGTCGATCCAACAAGCTGTCAGCGTCGTCATCGGCGCGCAGTAGTCGTTCGACTTCCGCTCGTATGCGCCGGTCACCGTTACATGCCTTTTTGAGAAATTCGCTGCGAATTTCGCCCCGCAACGCAACCGCTTCCAGGAATATCGATTCGATTCTGTTTTTATCCGCAAGACTGCTCATTCACTTCGCTCCAGCGTCTACTCAGGAAAATGGTCCTTCCATAAAATGGTGCGTGAACCATGGTTTGATTTGATCACGGAAAACGAAGAATTTCTGCAATTCCTGTGAATCTTC
>JAGQOZ010000637.1 GCA_020426955.1 Planctomycetales bacterium | reverse complement strand
TCCGTGCTGGGATACTCAGGTAACGCGAAAAGCCGGCCTGCGATAAAACGAGCGTTCGCTTGCACAACGCGAATAGGACTCTGCATCAGTTTCTGCGCCGCCGGATATCGGTCGGACGAGTTATATATAACTTCCGAAACATGTTCGCCCAGTTCTGCTCGATCGGCATAGGCTGCCAAGATCCGGTCCGCTGCGGATTTCTTGGTGGCCGAGTAATCTCGTTCTCGGTACGTTCCCGCAACATTACGAGCACTACAAATCCACAGCAGCGACTTGAGTTCCACATCCGAATCGCGATTCTGTGCCGCCAATTCTGCAAACGCCTGCACGAACGCGTTGGTTGGTTCGCGGCGTTGGACGATGGTGGTGCGAGCGGCAGAACCTTTGGCGTTCGCCAACAACTTTTCGTATGCTGCAGAGGCTGTTTGGTATTCTTCGGCCAGTTTGTCGAACGACTCTTCGGCAGATAGGTTCGGAAAGTCCGGAACTTCATAGTTTTCTAAGTCGACTAGTTTCGAAGAAACCTGCGGGACCAGATCGATATTGATTTCACGACTACCACTGGCCCCTTCGCGAAAACGATGACGAAACGAATTTTCCGCTTCGTAGTCGGTAGCAGAAACACCGATCAAATATTCTAGATCTGGGACCAAAGCGTCAAAACGATACTGTCCGGCGTCGTCTGTTCGCGTCTGCGAAACACCTTGGCCGTAACCAAATTCAAATTGCATCCCCAAAGACACCGCAGCATCGGCGATCGGTTGTCCTGTTTCTGAATTCCTCACAACGCCAAACACCGAGGCCGTTGGTTGCAGCGTCAATTGCGTTGTTGGTTCCGCCGCAGCAAATTCCGTCTGGTAATGAACCGCCGCTCGTCGTCTGTCTTGACTGACGGCCAGCAACATGAGTCGATCCAGTCCATCGTTATATCGAAAGACCAGTGTTCCGGCGTCGTACGTTTTGTCCGCCGCGATCGCCGTGGTTTCTGTACGAGAACGACCGGTGGTGGAGTACAAACGAGCGGTCACAGTTGCCGGAATCGAATTGCCTTGTTCGTCCACAAACGCGAATTCAATCGTTGGATTCTTGCGAAAGGAAAACGCCAGCGGTTCGTTAGAATGGCCTGCGGTGTCCAGCCTTATTTGGTGCGGTAACGTCGGCGAATGGTCCGCCGTCGTGGTTTCCAAATTCTCCACGGTGCGATATCCGTCTGGAGGGGAAACGGACACGACACACGATTGGCCTTCTTGATGCCGAGGCACCCACAGTCGAAAAACACCGTCCGCGTCGGTCGTTGTTTTCTTGTCCGCATGCGAAACGTATTGATCTCGCTGATACGTGAGGACGCGATACTGCACTTCCGAGTTGGCAATCGGCGTTTCGGATGATTCTTCGGTTACACGTCCAGCCCATTCTGTGGCGGATGACAGTCGCACCGTGTGGCTAGAATCCATCTTGTCCAAGACAATCGTTTTCCTTAGCCCTAGATAAGGACTTTCGTTTGGCGGCGTGAACTGCGCGTCCATCTTGCTCAGTGGCAATCGGAAAAACTGTACGGTACCGCTGTCGTCGGTGGTCAGTGGATTGGCAATCACTTCCGCCATGATTTGCACCGTCACGCCTTCCACGGGCAAACTTGTATCGGCGTCGACCATTCGCAGCGTCACCGTTTTGCCGTGTGATACAGTTAACGGTGCTCCGGGCGTATGAATCGATTCGTAATGGACTGTGACGCCTCGGCGAGTAATCCGGTCTTCGGCGGTTCGCATCTTTTCCGCATCGTACGACGCCGACGTCGCAATCTTGGGCAGCGATTCATCGGTAGTCGCCGCGTAAATCGGCGTGTCCACGAAGCGCTGGTCGTCTGTACGCAACACCAAGCCGACTCGGCGAGGCAGTTCACGCAACCGAAATTCACCCTTGCCGTTGGTGGTGGCGGAAATCGCCTGCTGGCTCGATCCGAGTGACAAAAAACTGTCACCACCTTCGTGCGGAGTGTGACCGCCGGGGATGTCAATCTTGCTGATGGTATTGAGTGACATGATCTGGTCCACGTAGACGCGAACATTCGCGGCAGGGTTCCCGTCAGCATCTTGAAGCGTACCGGCGTATTCATATTCCGGCTTCAGCTGAAACGCGAGTTCCGAGTCTTCGCGGAGCAGTCGTTGCCAGCGAACGGCGTACCCTGGTTTACGAACCACAATTTCGATAGGAAAGATCCGGGAAGTGATCGAATCCGCATCGTTCGGATGCTGGACATCTTGAAATTCGAAATGGCCGGATGAATTGGTGCGAGCTTGAGCCAACCGTTTTGGCGTTTCGTTCCAGGCCGTTTGCTGCAAGTAGATATCGGCATTCGCCAGTGGCTTATTGCTGGCGTCCACCACGCGACCGGCAATCGTCTCGTAATGCTTGTCGGAAGTCGGTCGATTCGACGGCAATTGCTTCGGCGAACTCGCGTTGGAAACGGGCGTCGAAGTTGGGCGATTGCAGGCAACGTACGTACAAATCAAAGCTAGACACAAAAAGCTAGACCACGGTATCGCGGCCAGCTTGATGTTTTGGCGACGTCCTACAATGCGGTGAATTCGCGCCGTGAAATCTCCGCCGCTGGCCGACAAGCTCAGTTGCTGCTGGACGGACCACGTTGCCAGACGAGTCAACGCGCTGGCATACGCCAAGCGATTGCCGACGATGTGAATGCCGACGTCGTCGCACGCGATTTCTCGTTCTTCACGAATGCGTCGAGCCAGCCACCAGACGGCTGGATGGAAAAAGAAAAGCGTCTCCACCGTCAATTGCAGCAAGTTCAGCAACCAATCGAAGCGACGAATGTGTGCCAATTCGTGCGCCAGAATAGCATCGAATTCAAGCGGCGTGAGATTCGAACATAGACTTGCGGGCAACAACAACGTGGGCCGAAGGCAACCAACTACCGCAGACACGGCCAGCTGATCGCAAATTCGGACCAACACTTCTTGCCGAATTCCCAAACGACGTCGCAGGTTGGCGACGGCTTGCTGTATCGGCTGGCTCGGGAAAGTTGCGTCGCGAATCAAGCGTCGCAAGGTCAGCCACTGCATCCACAAACGAGCCCAACAGGTGACCACGCCTACAAGCCAAAACGGCACAAGCCATTGGAAACATCTTTGAGCGTTGATCTGGACTTGTGCGAACCAGGTTTTGGCAGTCGTTGGATTCGGAGTTCGATTGTATTGAGCCGAATCGATGTCGGCAGTTGTGGCAAACTCCGTTGTCGTGTCAAACGGTGCTGGAGTAAGAGTCGTGTTCTGGCT
>JAGQOZ010000636.1 GCA_020426955.1 Planctomycetales bacterium | reverse complement strand
TGGTCCGCACAAAAACGATACGCTGGCCGGCCGACCTGGCAACCACGGCTGGATAATTTCGTTGTCGCCAACTGTTGGCTGATGCGTCCATGTCTCCGCCGGGATGACCGACATGGCTTGTGATCCAGCGCCCCAGCGAAGTTTTTGCACCATTTTTTGAAAACCGCCAACCACTGATGAATCGATCTTATCTGCCAGCCAAGTTGGTGGCGTGGGGATCCCTGCCTGCTGAAACGTTTGGAATGACAACCATTTGTCGGACGTGATGCGTGCGAATTCGCTCCGAGGATTCAGCGCGAGTTTGTCCGGCGGAATGCGCTCGACGATCGATTCGAGAATTCGATCCAATTCGGGCGCAACCACCATTACGACGTCGGCATCGCGCAGCGAACGGTCCAGGAAACAATCGTGATCGGCTGCCGAATGAACGAGGTTGACGTTCAATGCTGGCGGTATGCGTTTACAATCGAGGCGATGATCCCACATTCCAGTGATGCGAATGTGCGGAATTCGAGCGAAATCGGCAGCGATGGCGTGCAGCATCAACAGGCCTTCACCGACAAGCGAATTCGCCGGTTCGCCCCAATCGGGCTTGGTCCAGAGCCCGCCGCCCGTCATGAATTCATACAAAAAGATTTCCACGGACGGACGCTCGCTAACGATGCGGATTACCCTTCAACAATGGAGCTCGCTTCCAATCTGCGTTCGGCCCCCAGCGAATATTGATGCCTCGCTTGCCGGTATGAGCGTCGCCATAAATGGACCGAGTGGCCTTCCATTGCGCCCACGGAACGCAAACGGCACAGGCAACTAGGAACGCGAACGCCGTCGCAAGACGAATCGGCTTGCGATGTTCTTCCGCAGGGATTGGCCAGCTGTCCGCAGACAGCACCAACACAAGGACAGACAGCAGAATTGCGTTCAAGTAAACGGTTCCTTCAGTGATCAACCGTCCCGCATTAAACCCGGGGATTGCGCGAGCGAAATTGCCGACAATAAACACCCACAACAAAATCAGCAAGCAGCGTTGTCCCGCGATCATTTTTTCCACTGTAAAAAAGCGAATTCGCCATTTCGCGTGTATCCACGCCAACGCGCCCAGGCCCAACACCATCGCGGCTAGGCAAAGATAAAACCAAGTGGTTAAAGAGAGTTCGTATTCGATAAATGGAACCGCCATCTTGGCCGGCATGCTGCCGCTGCCCGTCCAAGCTCGCAAGTTCTTGATCATATTGACGGCAATCAAGATAGGCAGAAACATCAAAAAGCAAAACAGGTGTTGCCAACCCAAGCGGTCGTCCAAATCGTAGCGTTCTGGAACACGAGTGGCCAGCAATCCCAACGCCACGGCGACGCCAATTCCGTTGATGAAACCGTAAGACTGCTCCAGAACGCTATGCCAATTTTGACGATGCCACGCAGCCCACGCAGCGTGCTCATCGGACGGCGATGCGAAGTGTGGAACTTGCATTTTTTGACCGCCGTTCCAATGATCGGGCTGCCAAAGCGCTTCCTGCCACGCAGTCCATTCTGCTTGAAAGGCAGGTTCTAGCGAAGCATTCGGATTCCCCAGCGATTCCAGCGAAGACTCTAGAAACGCCGCTCCGCTAAAGCCAATGCCACCAATCGCGCCGCAGATTAAGGACGCCATGACAATCGCTTTGTATTGCGTTCGCAACAAATAGATGGTGGCAGCCACGTATGCGCCCAAAATTCCCGCCCAGTTGTCACCTCGCGGAGGCGTCATTCGCAGGCCACCCCAATTCGCCAAGAAGAGGCTGCCTATAACTGGCAGCAGCAGGAATCCAACGAACCAACCAACGGCCATGTAGAAGAATAGCTTCAGCGCATCGTTTGGTTTGTATTCGACGACAAAATACAAAAGTAAACCGAGTGCCGCGCCGGCCAGCAAGAAGAGTCGATCCGCCGAATAAAACCATTGTTGCGAATCGGCAAAGTGTAGGAACAGCGGAGGCCAATTGGTGACAGCCAATTCATCTGGACGAAAACGATCTTCATACAGGCCTTGATGTTGCACCAATGCGGCGTAGATGGATTCGAATCCAGTTGTCAATGCAATGGCCCAGCCAATCAGAAAGACCCCGGCCGCGGAAACAGCCATGTACGTTGGCAATCGATATGCTCGTTGCCAACCGTTGCGAATGACTGCGGCCAGAACAATGGAACCAAGTACTGTGGTGACTTCCACCCAATCACTGTCCAGCCAATATAGAGCCAGTTCTTGCCGGTGATCGGGCGATGGCATGCCGTCTGATTCGACCCAGCTTTGCACTATGGCCGAGAAAGGATCGAGTCCCCAATACAAGATAAACCAGCCGATGATCGGCGGAACCAAAGCAGTGGTAAAGTCACGCAATTGCCTTTCGTCCGCTGACGCTGGTATCGCCGTCGCGCCGCCTCCAAACGCTGCCCACAAAAATCCTACTAAAAACAAACTGGCGTAGCCGTACAATTGCGTCGACGAATGCCCGCTGTGCGTATAGCCGATGAGGATCATATAGCTGATGGAACCACCAAACGCCCAGCCCAGCATTCCCCAGAGCCCAAAATATGGATACCGTTCTATCCAGTCTCGACGTCCCGAGACCAAGCAAGCGGCCAAGGCGGCCAACGCGCCAGGAAACATGGCGCCCGTTTCGTGTCCGTAGTTTCCTCGAATCCCCCAACCAATTGAAAGAGCAATGGCGACCGCCAGTAACGGAAGGGGACGAAAGAGTCGAGTCATCAGTGCATAAATTCCATGAACGATGTTTGCTAACCAGAATCGGTCGCTCATCATACCACTGATGCCAAATTGTCGTAACAGCGAAGGAAACGGCCGTTAACGAAAAAAACCGAGCTTCACCATATAGGGAAGCTCGGCTTAAAACGTTTTCTACAATCAACAACGTTGATTCGGACTACTTGCGGCGAATTCGCAACATGCCCAACAAACCGATGCCGATCAACACGATGCTGCATGGTTCGGGCACGGCCGCCACGCCACCGCGTGGTCCCAGTTCGTAACCGCCGTCCGTAAAGGCAACGACAAAGTCCGCACTGGTGAATTCCCCGTCACCGTTCCAGTCTCCGCTGGCCCAAGTAGCTGCTTGACCGGTTTCGTACTTGCCTTCAGTGAAGACTTGCACAAAGTCGGACGAATTGAATTCTCCATCCAAGTTGGAGTCACCCATCCACGTTCCGACAACGTCGCGAACATAGGCAATCCGGTCTTCCACGTTCTTAATGGCGTCAATGGCAGCGGCCGGATCCGAACCGAGCGTGACTTCACCGGTCAAC
>JAGQOZ010000635.1 GCA_020426955.1 Planctomycetales bacterium | reverse complement strand
ATATGCCCGAAGTAATCGCACGGAACTCTACGAAATTGCTCGCACCGTCGTCGACGGCCATCGAATCATTGACACACTAATTCGCAAAAAAGAAGCGGATTCGTCCGAGTAATGCTTGATTTTCGAGCCAAACTCCGGATACTACTGTCTCTGGTTTGGTGACACCTAGTTCTACTGCTGTTTTTGCTCGATTTTCGACAGAAATCGGAATGTCCAATGGCTAGTGAATTACGTCCACTCTTCCACCACGGTCGTGCTGTAACACCTACGCAGCAGACAATTTGCGCCTTGTTGGTGACGTGTAAATCCTGTCAAGAACCACATTCGGTACGGCTCCAGAGTTTGTCTTGCATCCAGACATTGTTAGCCCAGCCCAGCAGGGTCTTGTCCGAATATCAGATCCGCGTTCGACTGGGGATATGCGGCGTCCCGCGACTTCCCGCCGATGTGGATGTGGTTATTGCGAATAGCAAGTGTCCATGCTTTGCCGCATCGCAAGAACTTGCTCGAACCAGAAACGTTGCCTTGGTAGAAATGGTCGCTGATGCCAACAGCGTTGCCGAATTGGATCAAATGACTGCGGACGCTGTCTGCCTGCTTGGTTCGACTGTTTCGTCATTGGCGGCCGCCATTTGGAACGCTCATTCTAGTCGTCACGAACGTACTGTGTTGCAACGAGAAATCCAGATTTTGGAAGACCAAATGGTTGAATTTCAGTTGCTTTCCAAAGCAAAAGCGATTGCGGCAGAATTAAGCGGATCGCCTGAACGCCAAGTCCTGCAACAATTCCGAAACATGGCCGCGGAACAAGACGTCACGCTCCAGGACATTGCGACCACCATCACTAAAATGCAAGACATCTTTTCGTTTGCAGCAGGACGGTCTAAGACTCCGCCAGCTCCGGGCGATGCCTAGCTCAGCAGCGTGTGATTCGCGTTTGCTGCGAACCTAAACTGATGGGACCGTTGATCGGCGTGGCATCGCCGGATGATCAGTTGACGCATCGTCGCCTTTCGCAGAAAGAAAGACGCCATTGATGGATCCTCGGGTTGCTTAGCATCTAGGCATTGCCAATCTACTCGCGGTATTAGCAAATTCCTTGGTCAATACTTCATTCGCGGCGGTCGGCGACTGCTGGTATCGGACCAACGGATCAAAATCGGTAAACGCAATGCCAGAATACGGCAACAAACGCCAGCGTCGTTCTGGCAAGTCGCTCGCAATCCAGCGTTTACTCAACCCAATCTCATCTCGAATGAAGCAAACTTTCAAGCACTTGCTTGACACCGAAATTGGGGTGGGTATAGTAGTTCCGAATCGGTTGCCGTTCCTTATTAGAACGAATAAATGGGCTCCCTCTAATTGCAGCTCACCGGTTTGTTCGACAGTCCTTAATGATTCGATTTTCCCGCCCTAAATTGCGAACGAGTATCGAATCAATTGTTTAGGCGTTTGTCGAATCCTATTGCACGCGTAACAGTGCCACATTCGCATTGCCACGTTGTGTACCTGAATTGCATTGAACCGGTTTTGACGCTGTAGTCTGCGCGCGGTGACTTCTCTTGATGAAATAGCGGTCGTCAAAGTTCGTTCGAAAAGCAAAGTGAATAGTGGTCTTGGTACCGACTGGCCAATCGCTATGGTTTGATCCACAGCGATGTCGCTCCTGGTTTGCTATTTGCTCGACAGCAAAATGATGATCATCTCCTCGCCGCCCCACTGCGTCTCTAATTAGCAGTTCGGGCTAACTGTCCTTTCCCGACGAACATGCAACTTGGTGAAACGCAACTCGGAATCCGTCCCGGAAACTCTGTTTTGTCCAGTTGATGGTGTTTGCGTTGATTCGCCCAACCCATTCTGACTCAGCAGTCATTTCCATTTTGTTCAGGATCAGCCTAACCATCGTCGTTGGCATTTCGGCAATCGCAATGCAAACGGTGATCGCTAGGCGGATTCTTGCGAATTTTTTCCCACCAGCCAACTGATGAAATCTCCCTGGAGAATTTTTTAAAATGCGTCGCAATCACACTCAACGAAATCAGCGTCACACCTACCGCAAAAGCCAACAAGCGACGGAGCGAAATCGGCGGCAAGCAGAACGATCCAATAGTCGCTGGAGCAAAATTCTTCAGTTCGCTCAAATGCGACGCACGGAACGGCAATCTCGTTGGAGTCGCCTCTTTCCCAAATGGCTGCCCCTTACTTGGGCTCGCTGCCTGTTGATTATCAGCAATGTGGTCAGCCTGTTCCGCAAAGAAGCCGGGCAACCAACTCAGCTCAGCGCCACCGCGAACCATTCGTCCAGCGAACGTGACACATCAAACGGCTCGAACAGCAAATCCATCGGCCCAAACCACTCGTCAGCTCGCTCGAACAGCAAATCAGGCAGCTCGAACAAGACGCCCAGCACATCATCGGCCGCATCGTCGTCAGGCAGTTTAGATTCTGGTAAGCCAGCATCGAGCTCCAACCGCCGAAGCAAAAACGCTCGTCGCCAAGCGAGTTCCATCGCATCGACCACTTCCAGCCAGCAAAATCCCAAACCAACCAAATCAAAATCCAAATCCAAAACCAAACGCCCCCACCGCCGCCCCTCGTACCGCGCCGCCGTCAACCACGACTCCTACGCACCAGAACCGCTTGAACAAAGGGCGATGCTGACGGCGGACATTATGAATGTCTCGATACCAGACACAGCGATGAACGTTGGGGACGTCGTCACTGCGACGATTACTGTCGCTAGTGATTCAGACAATTACGCGACAAATTCGCCCAGCGGCAACGTTGGAGGTTTCCCGCTAAGTAATTTTCAGAAGACAAACGACACGACCTACACGGCGCAATTCACCATCGCCGAAGGAGGCACCGACGTCGCTGCGGGCAGCGACATTCCCGTGTCTGTCACGATGACCGACCCCGGTGATAGCGGAAGCGACACGTACACAACGCCGATATCGCAGGCAAACGACCCGATCGATGCGAACAGTCCAACGGCGACAGTCGAGATCAGTGCGACGAACCTGAACGACACAACAAACACATCGGCCGTGACGATCACGTTCAGCGAAGCGGTGACGGGATTCGATAACTCTGACGTTACGGTTGTGGGCGGTACGCTCAGCACACTGACCACTGCCGACAGCGGCGTGACATGGACGGCCACATTCACGGCCACTGACGATCTGGAAGACACCGGCTCCGTCACCGTTTTTTGTGAATACTCCGGCGTCCACCGAAATCTACGCGCCTCCGCTACACGACGCTCTGCCAATCTCGACACGAAGAACCCGACGGCGACAGTC
>JAGQOZ010000634.1 GCA_020426955.1 Planctomycetales bacterium | reverse complement strand
CTTCGTCGGCGTCGGAGGTGCCATTGTCGTTCTCATTGTCAGGCGTGTTGCTGCTGTCGGAGTCGGCATCGTTAGGGTCTGTGCCCAGGATGTTGGTCTCGTCGTCGTTGTTGACGCCGTCGCCATCGAGATCGTCGGGCGTGCTGGCGGCCAGCAGGGGATCGCTGCCTGCGGCCAGTTCGTCGGCGTTGCTGAAGCCGTCGCCGTCCAGATCTTCGTCAGCATCGGACGTGCCGTTGCCGGCTTCGTTGGTGGGCGTCTTGCTGCTGTCCGAGTCGGCATCGGTTGGATCGGTCCCCAGGATGTCCGCTTCGTCTGCATCGCTGACGCCGTCGTCGTCGGAGTCGGTATCCTGATAGTCAGGTGTGCCGTCGCTGTCGCTGTCCACAGGATTTTCCGGATCGGCGCCGGCTTCCGTCACGTCGAGGATACCATCGTTGTCGCTGTCGGTGTCCTTGTAGTCGGGGGTGCCGTCGCCGTCGGTATCCACCGGGTTTTGCGGGTCCGGCCCGATCTCGACTGAGTTGGGAATGCCATCGTTGTCGCTGTCACCTACGCCAAGGATCACATACTGGGGTAGTTCTTCGACGTAGCCACTTGAATGGACGTAGCGATAGGTATCGGAGTTGGAGGGCTGATTACCAGTGGGTTGCGTGTGCTCGGTGAAGGCGCGGATCGTTCCAAGCCCCGTCGTTGCACCGGCAGCGGCGAAGTCACTATCAGACGTCAAGTCCGGTGGTGCGGGATCGAAGGTCAGGTGGATGAACTCACCGCTGCTCGATTTCAACAGGGCAATTTCACCGTTTGTGGTGGCGCGAATGAACTGGCTCAGGTTTGTCGGGCTGGGGTTGCCATTCGCCTGCACGACGGTCTCGGAGCGCGTGCTAGGATCACCCGTGTACTCTGTAACGATGTAGATGACGTCACCGGGGAACAGAACGGTACCGGGATCAAACGTATGGTAAAGCTTGACGTCATCGTCGAGGCTGGTTTGGGTGGTCGACCAAACCTCCCAACCACTGACATCGACCGCGGATTGGCTGATATTGACAAACGAAACATATTGATCGGACGCCGACACGGCGCCATCACCGTCAACGTCGAAGCCGAAGTACCCGCCGTTGTTGTCCGGCAGCACCGAATCGAAGGTGACACCATCGATGTCAAGCTCCGCCTGAGTTGTCGAAGCGTCGACGCCCGGGAAATCCACCCAACGCATGGCGTAGATTAACTCACCGTTGAGCGGGTTGTAGATGATCGACATACCAGGCCAGGGATCGTAAGCGATACCAAAGGTGCGCTGATTTCCGTTGATATAGCCCTCTGGGCCTTCCAACGAAGTTGTAGCAGGGTATGGATCACCGGCGATACGCGTGGCAGGGGATGTATCACTGTTGGTCGGGAAACCGGCATAGTCGCGAACATCGTCTGGTGTATTGTCCATCGAAAACTGAACATACTCTATGTTGTCTGGATTCGATGTGTTGACGAGCGCTACCTCACCGTAGGCGCCGTTGAAAATGAGATTGGCGGTGGCGCCGAAGCTCTGAGTGCCGTCCCCGTTGGCCGTGACGACACCGGCGGGCGGCGTTCCGGTAAAGTTGGTGATCACGAAGATCGATTCATCGGCCTGTAAGATCGTGCCGGAGGCAAACGTGTGATATTGGGTGCCGTCGTTGCCGGCGCCATCGTTCGAGACCCAGATCTGCCAGCCGGAGATATTGACCGCAGAAGCGGAGAAGTTCTTGATCTCAACAAATTCGTTGGAAGTATCGGCAGCGCCAATGCCGTCGTTGTCAAGATCCAGATCGCTACCGATTTGGGCGTCACCGTCGCGTGTCTCGGCATAGACCTGCCGAATGGTCACACCGTCGGTCAGAATACCAGTACCTGTTGCAGCAATTGCCTGCCCGACGATCAAGCTGATCAAAACAACAACGACTACAGTCAGTACAAACGCTTTTGGCAATAAGGGAAACTGTTTCATCAACTTACTCCTATGGTTTTCTGTGTATTGATTACCTGGTCTTCCTTTCATATTGGGTTTCAGCCTACCAAGTACACACGCGTAAAGTTAGGCCAGCAGATTACGCACAAACGCTGCTCTTGCAAGAGCATCTGTTTCTTGTTCATCAGATACTTCTCCTTAACTATAATGACGAGTGACGTTCTATAACCGAACACAGGGCAAACATTTGAGATATGAAAGCCTGCCTAAGTCTAGAAAGAAATCATTAACAACTACACGATCAACCGTTACAGCGACATATCAGCAACATTACATATGCTGTCAGTTTGCTGTCACCGATTATAATGAGCAATGCTTAACGGGTTCACTTATTCTTGGCGCAATGCATTTACGTAAGAAAAACAAAGATTTACCAACATTATTCCAAACACCAACAAACGAAGACGCACTTCAACCGATAGTTCTCTTTCCTCAATTTTGCCGAGTGAATCATTCGCCACGCTCAGAAAATCACTCAAATCTCAGCAAAAACCATGAAAATCATTAACCCAAACCAAAAACATGCAGCATTTTTGCGTAATCTTCCTGCATGTTGTAAACATATATACATTCCCACTTTGCACACATTTATTTAGCACACGCTATTGTTTCTTACGCTTGCCCGCAGCAACACATAGATCTCTGCTGGTCAGCCACGTATTCAACCCCGAATGTAGCACAAAGGTGATTTCAATGCTTCGCATCGATTCTTTAGGCAAGTTCGAAGTATCACTTGACGGTAGTTCTTTTGTTGAAGGCGTTGAGCCAAGACGTGGTCTCCTCCTCACCTATCTAGCCGAAAACCAAGGCCCACAACTGCGCAGCGAAATTGCCCAATTGCTTTGGCCAAACACAGAAGAGCGTCTTGCCCTCAACAGCCTTCGCGTCTTGTTAAGCCGGATGCGACGCCAAGCCACAACGCCATTCTTAGATGCAGACCGCACGACAGTATCGATAGGTGCAGATGCTGAGGTTAGCTACGATGTTGACCAGATCCGTGCTGTGGGACGTCGAGTCCATGAAGTGGATGAGGCAACTCTGCGCCAGGCAGCCGATCTCTACGAAGGTTCATTCCTCGCGACATGCTCGCTTGATGAGTTCCCTGCACTAGATGAATGGGCTGCCGCCATCCGGGCCGAAGTCGAAATGCTGATGGTGCGCATCCTTTACAAATTGTCGAAATTACTACTCGAATCCCGCAGTGACAGCGAGGCCGCTGTCCGCTATGCGCAGCACCTGGTGGAATTGGCACCCGAAGACGACGAAATTCAAGGGATCTACCTTGAAGCCCTCAC
>JAGQOZ010000633.1 GCA_020426955.1 Planctomycetales bacterium | reverse complement strand
ACGGCGGCTACGAACAGGGACCTCGAACCGCTGCCTTCGTCCCCGAACCAAACATGCCGTTCCCGGTTTTGCTTGTCATCGCCTACGCGGTATCTTGCTGCAGGCCACGAAAGGCGTTTTCAACGGCGGTCATGCCTTGTTCGACCGCCCACGTTCGCCAGCTGGGATGAGCGGGACAGAATAGTTCCTTCAGTCGCAGCTTGGTTCGCCAGAAGACTCGCTGATTGGGCGAGTTCCAGTGATGAGCCTGATTTTCCGCGCGTAGTCCCGCCAGCACAGCTAACGGTGAATACGTACCGAATTCCGCGCAACCGTAAATGTAATTCGGCACGTGACTGTGACGCGCACACCAGCGACCTATGCACCCTTTCACGTCATATGCCGTTTGGTTGTCTCCAGCTGTTTCCATCCGGTCGTGACCAAACCACTGCTGGAGGTCTTGTTGTTGGCCAGTCGCAAGCGATTGATCCAACAGCAACTTCCATTGGTGCCTGCGCCCTAAACCGGTGTGAAAATCCAAGTGGATAACTCGCTCACATCCTGCTAACCAGCTCGGTAATTGCTGGTTCAGCAATGACATGGCGAACGATGGTTCGCTGCCGCCAAAGAACAGGCCTCGAGGAAATTCGTATTGGCCTTCCGCCACACACTGTTTTAATGCTTGCAAACCGTGTTGATAGATTTTTCGAACGGCGTGGATGGGAAACGGATCGATCCAGGGTCGGGCGGTCGGCGGGTTCAGCAGCGAGTTGAGCGATTCATAGCCGGGATGACAACCGGCATAGCGTTCGTCTGGCAACAAGAAGTTGCGGTTAAGGTCGACATTGTTTTGGTCGAACCGACGAAGCCAAGCGAATCCATGCGGATTGAGACCGTGAATAAACACACAACGAACTCGCTTAGTCCGCACGTCTTCATGGTACCACCGATTGCAGATTCCCAATTGAATGGCGGAACCCAAAAATCCTTCCACGCCATGCACGCCACTGGTGACCACCATAGCTTGGTCGGTGCCGGTAGCGGGAGAAACCGCGACTTCCACCGTCAAGTCCGCTCCCTTGGGACCAGTCAAGTTCAGTGGATAAGATTCGACTCGCCAGCCCAGTCGTTTGGCGGCAAACTGAAAGCGGCGACGAGCGACAAAGAAGTCAGGCGAAAATAGTCCGGCATCACTCAACGTTTTTTATCTTCGGTCAAGAAAGTAGCGTTATTCTTCCGTCGTCGTCCATCCGACCAGTCTATGCGAAAACGTTGCTTGCCTGAATGGCTGTGGCAAAGGTTATAGGAAAAGAAAATTCGTTTATCCGGCTGAATTCATTGGCTTTAGGGATGCGAAAAAACGTGATTTGACGAATTAAAATTGGGTGACCTGACGGTGCCGGATCTTCTCAAAGCTGTCTGGAATCGACAAAATCAGAGTTCGGTTCGCTTCCATTCGAAATCAGTACAATGCACAAGATGTGGTAGTTGACAGGCGTTCAGTGCCACAATATATTGCGGTTCGTCGTTGGGAATTAGGTGTCAGCTGGGAGGACAAAAGGCAATGTTGGTGTTAAGTCGAAAAGGAAATCAGCGAATTATCATTGACGGTCAAATCAGGATTACCATTGTGGAATGCAGTGGTTCGACCGTGAAAGTTGGCATTGAAGCACCGCAAAGCATGAAGATTGTTCGCGAAGAAATTGATCCTTGGGCTTACCAGCCTGACGCCGCACACCAGTCGTCGGCCGCAGTCCGTCATTTGACGTAAGGAAATTCTGATTCGCTTGATGGGATATCGCCCGATCGCAATCGTCGACAGCTTCTGGCTTTAGAAATTCAACACAATGATTATAGAAGCTGTCGACCTGTTCTATCTGGCGATGCCACAAATTCGGGACATTGCCGACGGCAGTCAAGACGCGCTGCTGGTGCGAGTCCGTAGCGGCGACTTGGTGGGCTGGGGCGAATGCGAAGCGTCTCCGCTGGTTTCCATTGCCAACTGGGCTTGCCCGATGTCACATGCGGCGTGCAAGAATGTTCGAGACACCGTGTTGGGCCGCCGACTTGAATCGCCGCAGGATCTTGTGCGGCTGGGAGATGAAGTACGAGCGGCCGGGCTGGATATTTTGCAAACGGATCATACTTGGTCCGGCGTGGAAATCGCTCTGTGGGACATTTTGGGAAAACACTTGGAACAGCCTGTCTATCGGCTGTTGGGCTATTCGCAAGAGTTCGGAAAGACGCCCTACGCATCTCAGTTGTTTGGTGAAACGCCAGACGAAACTCGTGACAAAGCGAAACGTTGTCGCGAGGCTGGATTTGCTGCGGTCAAATTTGGTTGGGCGGGCTACGGCCGATCCACGGTACAAGCCGACGCCGACCAAGTGGAAGCGGCACGAACCGGATTGGGTCCGGACGGCGTGCTGCTGATCGATGCGGGAACCGTTTGGGGCGAAGATGTCGAAGCAGCGGCCGCTCGGCTGCCCGCATTGGAAACGCATCAAGTCTTGTGGCTGGAAGAACCGTTTGTCGGCGATGCACTCCACGCCTATGGACAACTGGCATCTCAATGCCGAACTGTCAAACTCGCCGGTGGTGAAGGCGCTTTTAATTTTCACACCGCCAGAAATCTGATGGACCACGGAAAACTGGGTTTCGTGCAAATCGATACTGGGCGTATCGGCGGAATTGCACCGGCCAAGCGAGCGGCCGATTACGCGGAATCGAACCATGTCACCTTCGTGAATCACACATTTACCACGCACCTGGCGCTCGCCGCGTCTTTGGCTCCTTACGCCGGCAAACGGAACATGGAGCTGTGCGAATTTCCCGTCGAAGCATCGGCGTTGGCCACCGAATTGACCGCAAACCATCTGAACGTGCAAAACGGAAAAGTCCGCGTACTGGACGAACCGGGCCTAGGTATGCAGATTCGCCTGGATACGATTCGAAAATATGCGGTTCCCGTCCAAATCAACGTGGGCGGTCGTGTGGTGTTTGCATCGCCCGAAATCTAACGCGAATAGGTAACGACATGTCTATTCGCCGCCGAGCGTACTGTGAATCACAGTTCGGACGGGAACTCGGCGAGAACATAGCGGTTTAGACGTTGCTTAGTCGTTCAATTTTTGCACTTGAAATGTCAAAGGCAAATTCGCTTCAAATGCCGCCAAGCTTTCGACTGTCGTTTTGGCAATCTGTTGCAACGCTTCTTTCGTGAAAAACGCTTGATGGCCCGTCACCAGCACGTTGGGAAAGGTGGTCAAACGGGCGAACACGTCGTCTTGCAGCAAGTCGTTCGAGCGATCTTCAAAAAACAGATC
>JAGQOZ010000632.1 GCA_020426955.1 Planctomycetales bacterium | reverse complement strand
TACAAGACGTTTGAAGTTCAAGTCGACCCAGAACGCTTGGCGGAATTCCACATCGAACCCTCCGACGTCATGTCCGCCATTGAACGCAACAACGCCACGGCAGGCGGCGGCTATATCGTGCACCATGGCGAACAACGATTTATCCGAGGTCAATCGTTGCTCAAAAACCGAGAGGACATCCAGAATGTAGTTGTGAAACGATCTTCGCAGGGAACGCCTATTTTGGTCAAAGATGTTGGGCAAGTGGAAATCGGTTCGCTCACTCGGCAAGGCGCAGTAACTCGAGACGGTCGTGGCGAAATCGTCACCGGCATGGTGATGATGCTGTTGGGCGAAAACTCGCGAACCGTCGTCGAAGCAGCCAAAGAACGCTTGGCCGAGATCGAAGAAACGTTACCCACGGGTGTTGAATTGGAGGTGATCTACGATCGAGCGTCCTTGATTAATCGCACATTGCACACGGTCTTGAAGAATCTGTTCGAAGGCGGCGCGTTGGTGATTGTGGTGCTGTTTTTATTGTTGGGAAATGTTCGCGCCGGCATGATTGTGGCGCTGGCCATCCCCTTGTCCATGATGTTTGCGACCAATCTGATGCAGTTTTCGGCGATCAGTGCCAGCTTGATGAGCCTAGGTGCGATCGACTTTGGATTGGTGGTAGATAGCTCCGTCATCATGATTGAAAACTGCATGCGACGCTTGTCGATGCGGAATCCCGGCAAGACACATTTAGAAGTGATCCGCGATGCGGCAATTGAAGTTCGCAAACCGACCATGTTTGGCGAATTGATTATCGCGGTCGTCTATTTGCCGATTTTGGCACTGCAAGGAACCGAAGGCAAGCTGTTTCGTCCCATGGCGTTGACGGTGTTATTCGCGTTGTTCGGTTCACTGATTCTTTCTATGACGCTGATGCCCGTTCTGGCATACATTTTTCTGCCTAAGGAAATTGAAGAGGAAGATGTCTTTCTGATTCGCTGGATCAAGAAGATCTATCAGCCCGTGGTGACCAAAGCCATTGCCAATCCGGTCTGGACTTTGAGCTTGGCTTTGGCGCTGGCCGCGTTTTGTGTCCCGCTGGGAATGAACTTGGGCGCAGAGTTTATGCCTCGTCTGGACGAAGGAGACCTTTTGGTCGAAGCCTTGCGGTTGCCAAGCGCGTCGCTGGAAGGTTCCGTGCCGATGGCCACTCAAATCGAATCCATCATCAAAGAGTTTCCGGAAGTCAAAACGGTGTTCTGCAAAACCGGTCGACCAGAAATCGCCAACGACGTGATGGGCGTGCATCAAACGGATGTTTGGGTGATTCTCAAGCCGGTGAGCTCATGGCCGGAACAGAAGACTCGAGACGAACTGATCGAAGAACTTTCAGCAAAATTGAGCGATCAAGTTCCTGGCGTCGCGTTCGGGTTTACTCAGCCGATTGAAATGCGAGTGGACGAATTAGTGGCCGGTGTCAAAGCGGACGTGGCGGTTCTGCTGTACGGGGACGACCTGAATCTGTTGGCGCAAAAAGGGAAAGAAATTGAACGAGTCTTGCGAGACATCCCCGGTGCGGCGGACGTCAAGGCCGACTATCAAGCCAACATTCCTACGTTAACCATTGAAGCCAATCCGCAGCAACTGGCACGATACGGCATTTCGGGGGATGAAGTGATGCAAGCCGTTTCCATTGTCGGCGGCGCGCCGGTGGGTGAAGTGTTTGAAGGACGAGCTCGTTTTCCCATTATGGTTCGCTTGCCTGAAGCGTGGCGAACTTCCGCGGAACGCTTGAAGGCCGTGCCAGTGAAGATGATTGACGGCACAGCGATTACGTTGGGCGAACTGGCCGATATCGAATTGGCTGAATCGCCGCCGGGCATTGAGCACGAAGCAGGCCGACGAAGAACCTTCATTTCCGCCAATGTACGCAACCGCGATGTGGCCAGCTTTGTCGCCGAAGCTCAGCAACGAGTGACTGATCAGGTCAAACTTCCTGCCGGCTATGCGGTGGAATGGGGTGGTGACTTCGAAAACCTACAGTCCGCCAGTTTACGATTGGCCGTGATCACTCCGTTTGTCTTGCTGTTGATTTGGTTATTGCTGTTCACTTCGTTTAAGTCGGTTCGCTTGGCCATGTTGGTTTTTGTGGCGGTGCCCATGGCGGCGTGCGGAGGCGTGTTGGCGCTGGCGGTTCGAGGTATGCCGTTTAGTATTTCGGCTGGCGTCGGTTTCATTGCGCTCTTTGGCGTGGCCGTGCTGAACAGCTTGGTGTGGGTCAGCGGAGCAGAACACGAACGCTTGGAAGGTGCCACGCCCGATGAAGCGGCGCATCGCACGGCCCTGGCCAGAATTCGTCCAGTTCTGATGACGGCGTTGGTGGCCAGCTTGGGATTCCTGCCCATGGCCATGTCCACCACAGCCGGCGCAGAAATCCAGCGTCCGCTGGCTTCGGTGGTGATTGGTGGCTTGATCACCAGCACGGCACTGACCGCATTGGTGGTGCCGGCAATCTATACGTGGTTCGCGCCAAAAGAGCTGGGTGAAGCGTAAGCGGCTGGCGGCGTTAACATGGCCTTGGGGCAGCATACGTTCTTGCTTGCTCCAAGGTGCTGATGCGAACCAACGAACCAACCAAAAAGACCGTCCGGTTAGTCCCGAGATTCTTCGTGGCAGCGGTCCGAACAGAACTCTTCCCACCCAAAGCGGTAGCGGCGAATCTTGTAGCCAATGGGGTGTCCACAGTGAGAACAGGGACGCTTCGGGTTTATTCCGCTGAACCGAAACCATACTGCCAGGAACCGCAGCGGACCGCCGGGCCGAAAAAGATAGCCGTGAAAATGTGCGTGGCAGCGAACGCAATATTCCCCGCCCGATTCGGCCGAAGTCTTGCATCCGAACAGAAGGCACAATAAGCGTTTCACGACTTTAACACCTGTGAATCCTAGGAAAGAAACCAAGTCTAAAACTAGCAGCCGAGCATCAGAAAACAACATCGAATTGCCAAGAATATCGCGAAAACCGGAAAAGTCCGTCCGTCCGGTTATTCGCACCGTGTGGTTTTTGGCACGGCCGACAAGAAATTGAATGCCTAGTTGCCAGTGCTGTCGATTCACTAGAAGCAATGAGGTTATTGCGGATACGGTCCAATCTGATTCGACGAACAGGCAGGAGGCCTGAGATGCAAACAAGTCTACGTTCGGTCCTGGTTCTTTTTGTGTTGGCGGCCGGCTTGGTTCAGGGATCGATTGCGGACGAATTCTACGGGACGCAATTTCCTTGCGATACCTGCGGTCCGAGCCATCCTCACGTAAAAGTTTCGGTCGACGCTTTGTACTTGT
>JAGQOZ010000631.1 GCA_020426955.1 Planctomycetales bacterium | reverse complement strand
CAGATTAGCGGTCCAGCCACTGGCCTTGCCAAACACTACATAGGTCTCACCAGCATCAGACTGGCTATTGGGGTCGGCATGCGGAGCACCGACAATCACATCATCTTTCCCATCACCGTTTACATCACCGCTGGAGACGGAATAGCCGGACCGATCATCTGCATCAATACCGTTGAGCACAAAACCGTTGCTGCCATCGAGGCTGCTTAGATTCAGACCGGCGGTCCAGCCACTGGCCTTGCCAAACACAACGTAGACCTCACCAGCACCAGACCGACCCATCGGGTCCGCGCCGCCTGCTCCGATGATCACATCTGTTTTCCCGTCACCGTTCACATCGCCACTAGACACACTTGCCCCTGAACCGTCACTCATATCAATGCCGTTAATTGTGATTGCAAATGGTGCTGATATTGGCGGCACCAACGCCGCGATGCTCTGGCTGCATTTGTTGCCTATGCAGCAGGCGTGGCGGTATTTTTCGCTGTAGTGGACCACATCGTCATAGGTGGCGTTGGTTTCTTTTTTGATCCATTCATTGAAGAAGTAGGATGGGTTTGGGCCAGTCGTTTCAAGCCAGTTGAAGCTGAAGCCTGATGCACCGGTGTTATTGAGCTGGTCTGCATCGGTACTGCCCGTATTCAAGCGGTTGGCGCGTGTGCTGCCTCCGGGCTGGAATGCCCCGTAGCCATCCGGCCCATGGCTGATGATGGTGTAGAAGGATTTGCCTTTTGCCGCACCGCCATCGGTCGCAAAGAACTCCACCTCACCACCGCCTTGCGTTTGCACGCATTCAAGCGCATCCGTCGCTCGTTTATCCACCACGTACGTAAACGGCCTGCCCCAGCCATCAAAATAATATTCGTATGGTAGGTGCAGATCGATCACTGGCACGGTGCCACCAACAATATTTGCATCATCGAACGGGGTGATGATGCCGTCGGTCACACCACTATCCGCACAATCACCCGGCGAACCATCCTCACGCCCAAACTGTGCGTGGGTGGGGTAATACTCGCCACTCGCCGGACATGGGCGGCGGCCTTCCAACGCCATCATGTGCTTGAGCGTCGCCTCGTCAATCTTCTGCATTCGCTTGATGGTCTTCATGTAAAGCGAGGCACGGCTTTCACCGTCCGGCTCAGGCAGCATCGCTGCCGCTACCAAGCCACCCGCCAGTACAATCACCGAAAGCTGGATTAGGGAAAAGCCACTTCTCGGCGAGGAAGCACGATTTGCTACTTCACCGCAAGGCAACGACATTTGCGAGGTTACATGTTCTGGCATCCCCTACCATAAGCACAAAATGGTTAAGAAATGGTTTCCAATCACCTAAAACGATGCCTTGAAACGCAACGCACACCAGCGTTCGTCGAAATCCGTATCATAATTTTGCGTCGCATCCAGCAGGCAGCGAGTGCTGTTTCCGCTATTGCCGATGTTTCCCCAGCATCCGCTATTCGTATCAAGCACGTCATCCGCACAGGAACCAAGGTTACGAACCAATGCGGCCTGAATACCGCCCGACAGGGCGTTACCATCATCAAATTTTGCATCAATAAGCTTTGCATTGGTCGGCGTAAATGCCGAACGGAATCCCATGATCGTTACTGTCTCTTTCGAGAAATTCATCCGAATGAAATGTCCACACACCCGGTTATTACACTCGTAACCAGCGACCATGCCCGGCAGACCAGGAAAACCCGACGCACCACCTTGTGGTGACTGCATCTTCGGAAACACCAATCCTGGAGCATTGGCACCATTAAGAGTGGTAAACAGGTCAGCAAAGGTCCCGATCGTGTTTGGCGTCTCGAAAAGTTTTTCCTGATAAAGATGATTAAAGAATATCGACCACTCCGGCACTGACGAATTTGGAGCAACCATGCTCCAGACACTGTTACTTGCAATATCAACACGTTTATTGCCCACTGTAGAACTGTCAGCCACAACGTTGAAGCCGAGATTCGTGGCATTTGGCAAATCGCCGGGAAGGTAATTATATTTAAGGCGAAATGTCAAAGCAGCCGCGTTCATCCGCTCAATAGTCGAAATGTCATTGCGGACTTTCGCCGCCTCAATCAAATCTCGCCCAACCAGCACACCGCCAGTAATCAGTCCGATGATAACCAGGACAATGCTGAGTTCGATCAGCGTGAAACCTCGATCTTTATGGCTTTGATTTGTTTTCATGTGCACAACTCCCCAGTATCAACGCTACCACGTCGAGGTAAATTTTTCGTAAAGCATTGGCAGAAAACTGAATCAAAATCAGCGGCTGGTCATGTAGCTGATCCAATACATCGCAATGAGCAAGATCACGGACACAGTCCGCCGCCTGGTCAACCAGAACCAGCACATCATGCCCATGGCGGGAACAGCACCTAAGGCTGCATTCACCATGAGCGGGCAGGATTGTCCCTCCGCCTGCGACTGCTGACAAATGAACTGGCCCGTATCCACAATGAGCTCACTATTCATCAACCCAAGCCAAAGCCATTCGGATTGCAATGCGTCGCCGGAAAGCAGAAGTCCGGCAACAACAACGGACTCGATGGCCAATGCGAATATGAGCGACGCAAACCAAAGCTTGGGATCCAGCACTCGCCAAAACGCTGAGAGAAAGGTAAACCAAAGAATCGCAATTCCCCATGGAACGCGGCTCAAGTCGGGATATCCCAGATACATGGCGAGCCCGCAGGCAGTGAAAACAAATCGCCAGCCATTGGCAAAGATGCCGTGATATTGCATCGAATGTTGCACCATATGCGCCTCCTGAGTGTTACCATTATCCAGGCCAATGGCACCATAGCGCATCTTGGTTAACAAAAAGTTTCCACGAGAACGCTTATTCTCCTCAGTAAACTCACACTGCTTTTGACCAAGCTACGCGGTTAATAATCGCTTCGAACTCTGGCAAGGCCATGGCGGTGATCTCTGTGGCCTCAACTATTTCTGCTGCTCGGAAGTTGCAGACATAGCCGAAGAGCTGCTTGAGGTTTCGGCCTTCGATGTTAACAAGGCGGCGGCCGAATTGGATGGAAAAGCCGAGCTCTTCGTTCATCGAATGAATGCCATGAAAGTCGGCGTA
Organism: Planctomycetales bacterium; assembly: GCA_020426955.1. Classification (GTDB taxonomy): domain Bacteria; phylum Planctomycetota; class Planctomycetia; order Pirellulales; family Pirellulaceae; genus JAGQOZ01. The sequence continues at coordinate 241 of JAGQOZ010000631.1, read as the reverse complement.
AGGAAACCCTTCGACTTCGCCGCTGGCTTTGCGAAGCAACAATGTCATTTGCGGCCGAACACCTACTCGCCCGAAAGAAAATGCTCGATATTCAGAATCCTCACTACTCGCTCGGTGCGGCTGCACTCCGTCAACGATCTTGAGGCTGCTAGTGGGCATGGGCGAAGCTTCTCGTTGGTGCCGGGATGCGGCGAATGTTGTTCCATTCGTTCAAAATGGAAGCCTGCTGCCGATTGTGATG
>JAGQOZ010000630.1 GCA_020426955.1 Planctomycetales bacterium | reverse complement strand
CGCAGCGCCGGTGCCACTTGCCATTCCAAGATGGTGCGCAGTTGCTGTAGAGAATAGCCTTTGCCTTTGACTTCAAACTGCAAGATTTCGCCCAACGCTGTGGACAAGGCGCCAATTTGAGGATCGCCATACGCGCCGACTCGAGCCTTCGCTTCTGGCAGCCGTTCCTTGACCAAATTCCGAGCGTGATAGATTTCCGTACCTTCCTGAAAGACGACCGTCACCACGGACAAGCCCAGCTTGGAAACGCTGCGAATTTCTTCCACATGCGGCAAGCCACCCATCGTAGCTTCCACCGGATAAGTGGCGTAGCGTTCCACTTCCAACGGAGATAGCGAACCGGCTTCCGTCAACACTTGAACTTGCACGTTGGTCATGTCTGGCACGGCATCAATCGGAATGACCAACGCCGAATAAAAACCCGAAACGGCCACAATTCCAATCAGAATGATGACCAGCAAACGGTTGTTCAGGCTGATTTCAATAACTTTGGATAACATATCGTGAATTCTCCCAGCGGCAGCGTCTTAAAATGAAATTCGAATTACTCTTCTTCCCGTTCCAGAAGAAGTTCCGACTTCAGATAAAACGCGCCGGAGGTCACTACCTGGTCGCCTTCGCTCAAACCGTGTGTGACTTCCACTTGGTCTAGTGTCGCGACGCCCAGTTCCACGTTTCGCCGATGAAAGTGGTTTTCATCAACCTGAACAAAAACAAAGGGAATGTCTTCGTGCCTTTGAATGGCGGAAATGGGGACCGAAATACATTCTTGTGCGGCGCCTTGCGGAATGGTCACCCACACAAACATGCCGGGGCGAACGTTCATTTCGGCCGAATCAAATTCCGCCACCAACGGCACCGCTTGCGTGGCATCGGAGACTTCGGCCCCAATAAATCGCAGCTTCGCCAAAAACGAATCGTCCGGCTGCGTAGGCGAGGTGATGGTCACTGGGCTACCCGTAGTCAAATCCAGCGACGCCCATTGCTTCTGATGAATCTGCGCGGAAACCCACAGCGTTTCCGTGTTGGCCAGAATCGTGAAGATTTCACCCTGCAAAAAACGTAGCGACTGCACCATCCGTTGATCTTCAATCCGTCCGGAAATGGGCGCTCGCAAAACAAAATCGCTGAGCGCGCCATCATCGGTAGATTCGGCAAACGGCCCCAGCAGCGTCGCCAGATTCTCGCGAGCCACCGTGAGTTGTCGTTCCGCCAGTTCCACCGCTGCGTCGGATTTGGTTTGCTGCTGACGAGCGTCAAATTCGCACTGTTCGGCTTCTGCCAAAAACTGAGCGTCTAAGGCCTCTTTGTTGGCCAGGCGTTCGTCTTGACTACGACCGCTAATAACACCAGACAAATTCAATTCTTGCGAACGACTGACCATCTTTTCGGCAAATTCCAATTGCGAATAGGACGCCAACAAACGAGCTCGATATTCACCCAGCTTCTTATCTTTAAATTTGGTTTGAGCCGCTTTGGACGAAGGATTAGTCGCCAGGAATTGAACCAATTCGGTCAAGTTGGTCGCGGTTTCCGACGTCCATTGTTGTTCTCGCTGAGCCAACTGGAGCGTCGATTCCGCTTGCAGGATTTCGTTTCTGGCAGTCCCAATCTGAGCACTACTCAGCAGCGCCAATTGGTCTCCTTCTTGAACCGTCTGTCCTGGTTGCGCAAAAACGTATTTGACAACACAGTCCACTGGAGCTCGCAGTTCCAAGTGAGCGGTTTCGTTGTAGCCAATTTTGCCTGTCACCGTAGTGGACGGCTGCAAGACGCTGCGTTCGACCGGGGTAACCTGAATCCCAGCGGTTTGCACTTTGGCCGGAGGCAAGGTGACTTCGGTCGGTTCCGATTGATCCGATTCTTCGGCGGCCGCATGTTCTTCGTGTTCGCCTTCATGCAGCAACAAATGAGGCCCGACAAAGCCACCAAACAACGCCAATCCAATGACAACCACTGGAGCAACATAGTGAGAAATCGAATGCTGCAACAAGCGCACTCGAGCAGGAGATGATGCAGTTGTAGACATATCAAACGTACCAAAGATTGTGGGCATTGTTGCCCGAACGTAATTTGTAACCCACACAGACGAATCGCCAGACGTGTTACCTTAGGCAACTGTCACGATTCCAAGAACACGCGTCGTCGCAAGCGTCTCGGCAGCAAGACCGTCTGCGAACAACACGTTATCATCGAGTCTAAATCAAGAAAGACCCGAACCAAGTGCGCAGCATTTTCCCAGAACGAAGCGGAGGGATTTCCGGAGCCAGCGAGTGGCCGAATTGCGCACGAACATCTTCGCAGCGAATGATCTGGTTGGCCAACACCAACGGCAGATCTAGCGTTTCCAGCTGCTGGTCGGAAGGCGTGACGGGCTTCGACACCAAAGCACCTTTGCAAATGCAACCCGATTCATTGCAATGCACTTCCGGAGAATTTGTTCCGCCATCTGCCTGCTGGATGAGGGGATGTTCCGTAACATGCGTCGGAAGATGACCGTGACCGATGGCACAATGCAACAGCACAAGCTGAGTGCAAAGACATAAGGTCAAACAGGTGAGACGACGCCAGAACATGATATTTTCTGCAGATAGTTGGTGGGAAGGGAACATAAAGCTATTCCGCTGACAACGATTGTAATATGGAATCGGCTGCGGTCCAGTCAGATCGTGAAAGCTTCTGCTGACAAAACCTAGGCGCAACCAGGCGAAAACCGATATGCTATCCGATGTGATCGGGGCGAATATTCGCTGTTTTCGCTTGGGAACAAGCATTCTTAATTGCGGTTTAACTACAAAGAAATTCCATGTCTCTATTCGAAAACGAAGAATATCAGTGGCGAGAAACCTATTTCATTCTGTTTCAATCGGCAAAACGCCCCAGCGCGACGGCCGTGGCCAGCCGCTTAAAGGCGATGGATCCGCGTTACGAAGTCACCAATATCCGTGAAAGCGAATCGGGACAGTTGGAATCCCTAACGCTGTTTTCTCCAGATGACTACGCAGCGATGGACATTTCTTTTGTCACGGGAGAAGAAGTTTCTGAACAAACCGCTCCGCTGATGAAAGAGCTAAAGAAAAATGCCGATCCCGACGAATTGGACGCCATCAAACGTATCGCCAAATGTGATTGCCGGTTTGATGTTTTTCATTTTGAACAGCTCGTCTTTGTCGGCCGAACCGACGAAGAGGACGAAGATGACTTTATGGATCCCGGCGCACTGCTGATGGTCATGGAAGAAGTCGCGCAATTGTGTGGCGGTGTCGTCGTCGATCCACAAGCCAACGCGTTGCTGTAAGCGGTTTGAAGTACGGCTACGTTGAACCGAGTCAGTGTGGCC
>JAGQOZ010000629.1 GCA_020426955.1 Planctomycetales bacterium | reverse complement strand
TCTCGGGAAATCCGGTCCAATTGCCGCATGACTTGGTCCACTTCGTTGTGAACAATTTCGTTTTCTCGGTCCAGCAGCTGGTTGTAAACGTGTCGCCAATCGTTGGTTTCTTCGTTCGCGTCGGCAAACCGATTTTGTTCCAACGCAAACAATTGATCTTGATCGCTGCCGCCGAACAGGAAGTCTCGCCCCGAACCACCCACCAACGTGTCGTTGCCGGCGTCTCCCATTAACAAATCGCCTAGACCGAATCCGTAAATTTCGTCGTGACCTGCTCCGCCGAAGATGACGTCCACACCGTTTCCGCCCAGTAGCGTGTCGTTGCCGTCGCCGCCATAGATTATTTCTCCGAGATTTCCTTCGCCTGCTTCGATCCGGTCATTGCCATCACCTCCGTAAGCGATGTCTGCACCTGCGTCTCCTTGCAGCCGATCATTGCCGCCTTCTCCATAGAGCGCATCGTTGCCGTCGCCGGCTCGCAGAGCGTCATCGCCATCGCCACCTCGCAAGATGTCTCGGTCTGCGCCGCCCACCAACACGTCATTCCCTGCTCCGCCAATCAAGACGTTCTGGCTATCCGCGCCGACCAAGATGTCAAAACCGTCTCCGCCGTCCAGCCGAAGCGTGTTCACGTCGAATTTTCCAATGGCAGTGATTTGATCGTCGCCACCTAAACCGCTGATACGAAGTTCTTCAATATCTCGTTCTGCAACTTTGTTTACGGATCGATTCGGGCGAATCGGAGTCGCGGCATCGCTTTTGCTAACGCTACGAGCGAGCGTTCCAACAGCGCGAGGCATACGAAAGCGGAACATTGCGTCATCTTCGTTGGTGACCTGAATCACACCGTTGGGTAACTGCGTTGCCGTAAGCACATCATTCGATTCGGATCCCAAAATTTCAATCGTGTCTTTGCCAGCTCCGCCGGTCATTCGATCCAACTCGGCACCGCCATCTCCGAAGAAGGAAAACTGAATGCGGTCTCGTCCGCCATGTCCGTGAACAAAGTCGGCTCCAGCGCCGCCGTTAAGGACATCATCACCCAGATGTCCTACCAGCCAATCGTCTCCAAGTCCGCCGTGCAATGTGTCATCGCCGTCTTGGCCCAAAAGCTGATCGCTGTCGGCGCCGCCGCGGAGCTGATCGTTTCCATCACCTCCATACAAGCGATCACGTCCGCTGCCGCCGTCCAAGGTATCGTCGCCCGCGTCGCCGCTGATCTGATCGTTGCCGCTGCCGCTCGTGATAAAGTCATTGCCGCGGCCGCCAGCCAGTTCGGCGTTTCCGGTACCAGCGTAGGTGAGAATGTCGTCGCCATCTCCACCGCGAATTGTCGCCGGTGCCGCCATGCCGGGCAAAACACGAATCGAATCGTGGCCCGAACCTCCGTCCGCGACAATGCGAGTGACACCATGAAAATATTGCGAATATCGATCTTCATTGCCAACCAACGTAACCATGACGGTTTCGCCACCATGCTTGGATTCGCCCAACGATTGCACGGTGAAGACTTCGTTTACCACCGAGTTTTCCCGGTTGCGGCGGTTCGCCTGGTCTCCGGCGAATAATGTGAGCGTGCCGTCCTGCAGGGCACCCAGAATTGGCGGGTTTTCTCCGTAGATCAACTTGGCGTCATTCGGCTGCCGAATGTTGCCGTTCACCAAAGTGGTGCGCAGCAATCGCCAGCGTTCGCTGATAATCGGAATGCCAATCACGCTGACGTCCAGCGTGGCATCAAAGCCCGCTTTCAGATCGCCGTGCATGTTGAACATGGCAGCTGGATCGGCATCCACAATGGTTTTCAATTCGTGCAAACGAATTCGACCATCGTACGTCCAGTCTTCCGCATTAGTACTGTTACATGCACGGTCATGACAAACCACATTGCTCCAAATTGGCGTGGTACCGCTCCACAAATCAGGTTCGGGCAGATCATTCAGATCAAAGTGCAGATTTCCTTCCAAAACAACTTCACCACCCAGTTCAAACTGCATCAACAACAGGTCGATACCGGCTTTCAGGCCGGCACCCAACTCTACAGTGAAGGTCATTTCAGGTGAATCGGACGTTTGGTGATCGAGGTTTGTCGCATTATGATCGTCCAAGTAGAAACCATCCAGCAGCAACGCATCTTGTCGGTCCAGACTGGTTCGCAGCGAATCTTCCGTAGCAAAATTCGCCGCGTCCGTTAGGCGCTTGATACCAGTCGCGTCATAGCCGCCGTCCAAGTCGATATCCAAACCAAAGCTAATTCGGCCCGTCACCGACGCCAAGTTCAACAAGGGTACAATTGGAATATCGACAGTGGCATCAAAATTGAAATTGGCGTCCAACTGAAAGGTGAACAGGTCCGAGTTGGTGTCACCTAACAACAGCGCCGCCAACGATTCAAAGTCGGTCAGAAAGGGCAAATCAATGCTGCCGTTGAATTCGTGATTCCAAGCCAAACTGGATTGCCACTGAGCGTGTTCCGCCGGATTCTTGTGTTTATCCGCAAGTTCGAACCGCAGCCCCCCTTCGTCTAATTTCTTCAGATTGTTCTGCACCGCTTCCGCTCGATCAACGGCAGTCGCGGGATCGACGCCCGATTTGGCAACGGCAAACTGAAACAACGGTTCTTGATCTTGACTGTTAGACGCTAAACCTTGGTAATCCAGAATGGCGTCAATCGTGTTCAGCGTTCTGGCAATGGCGCTATTGGGACCATAGCCAGCAAGCGACAACGCCGTAACGTTACCTCGTCCTGCCATCTGGTACAAATCGCTGATGACCGGCAAGGGCTCCGTCAAAAAGTCAACCACGGGCTTCAATGGCTTTAGATTGTCTTGCAAACGAGTGACCATGGGGTCAACAAAGTCGTGATAGATTTGCCCTAGGTCAGTGCGAACATTTTCAAAGCCCACAGTCACTTGATTGGATGATGCATCTAGCGAACCGTCATCTTCAAACTGGATCGCCGTCTGATATTCCACTCGCGCGTCGGTCAGCACAGCAAGGTTCACCAAGTTTTCCGAATCGGCCGGCAAAAACGAAGGAAACAGCGAACCTTCGACTGACAAGTTCACGTCACCAGAACCTGACAGAACGCCAGATAGACGTGCGTCGTCCGAAGTAGACGCACTGACATCCAGGACATATTGACCTTGGAATTGCGACGCCGTTTGGTTCGCAGAAAAGTCAGCAATAAAGACACCTGCCCTGCCCTTGCCGCCTGTGAAATCGCGATTCACTGTTGCCGTATATCCAAGGCTCAGTTCGTTTTCTAAGGAATCGTCCACATAAAATGTGGAAACGCCATTGGCACCTTCGCGAACACCAAACGCCGTTTCGTAAGACCAGT
>JAGQOZ010000062.1 GCA_020426955.1 Planctomycetales bacterium | reverse complement strand
AATGTCTGGCAACGCCACTTCGCTGCCGATGGCTGCCGTATAGACAGGCACTTTGTTGATGCGAAGCCGGGTGGCGGCATTGGCAGGCGCTTCACCTTCGTTCCAGTCACCGTCGCTAACCAACAAGACAGCTCGTAGGTTGTTGAACTTTTTCAGCGAATCACCCAATGCGGTATCAATGTCAGTGGCTTGCCGAGGATCGACGTGGCCGACGCTGGGATTCGCTTGCGAAGAAAACTTTTCTTGCACCACGTCGACTTCTTCGCCCAGCTTGCTCCAATCAATGGCTTCCAATTCTTTTTGCAGCCAAGCGGATCGCGTTGTCGGTTCGGCCGTGGGGTCGGTGGGTGACAACACATCGGACGTTTCCATGCTGGCGGAATCGTCGTATAGGACGGCCAACGTGGGGCGTTCGGTGGGCCGATAAACCTCTTTCCATTCCGGCTGGCACAGCGTCACGGCGGCCATGGTGCAAATCACAATTCGCAGCAATTCCAGTAGCCCGATGCCTCGATCAAAGCCGCTCTTGCGCCACGCCCAGAACGCCAAGCCAATGACTGCCAACAGGGCCGTCAGTGCCAAGCCGACGATGACGGGTGACGTGGTGAAGGTGAGTTCGCGAGTCATATTCATGGCGTCACCACCTTCTTGGTGCGAACATCAGGCAAGCACAACGCCGCTTCCACAATCAAGGCGATCAGCAGCAGCAGCACAAACGCCTGCCAGATTTCACTAACCAACGAACTCGCTCCTTCCACTTGATCTTGGACAATACGATAGTTCAGTCCGCCGAACAGTCGTTCCAATTCGCTGGACGTCAATGTGCCGGGGTTGTCTTCCGCCGGCGGACGATTTCGAGCCAACAAGCGGTCGCCTTCTTGGTAGATGCCGGCGATGAAGCGTTGTTCGCTGGACAGGGTTCCTTCTTCCCAGCCGTCGATGCGTTGCCAAGCGGGCGCGTCTTCGTCCACAAGCTGATCGCCAATCAAACCAAATTGCGATTCCAACAAACGTTCCGCTCCGTCCGCTAACGCTCGCTGCACCATCACAAAATACGCAATCCCGGCTTGCGCCAAATTGGAAAACGGTTGCTGAGGCAGCGTGGCACAAAAGTAAACGCCGCCATGATCAGTAGGAATGCGTTGCAATAATGCGTCGCCAGTTTGCAAATGAGCCAACACTTGTCCGGAACCGGCGAGTTTGCGGAAATCATTCACGACAATGCGATTCACCGGTAGCGGCGAACCATTGTCGGCGTGCGCCAGCAATCCGGAATCGTCTCGCCAATCCTTCACCGCTTGTTCGTCCGGACCCAGATTCAGTTTTTCCCAGTCACCCCATTTCACTCCTTGAAACGATTCGGTCGAATCATCTTGCGGCGGGAAGAAGACAATTTGGCCGCCCGAATTGACAAATTCCTCCAGCTTTTTAGCCGTTTCTGCGAACGGCAGTGCCGCTTGCCACATGATCAGCGACGTTTCATTCCATTCGATCGAACCGACTTCATCTGGCCGAATGATTGTGGCTTCGGCCGTTGATTTTTCTACCGGCGGCGCGGCGGCCAGTTTCAATGCCCAAGCGGAACCGGGCTGATCGGAAACCACCACGGTTCGTTTCAGAATATCGTTGCCGTAGGTGAAATAGAACACGCTGTCACGAGGATTCACGTCGGGCGGCAGTTCCACCTTGCCCCAACCGAATTCTTTCTGTTTGTCGATCGGGACGAACTGATCATCCAGCGCGAACGATTCGCCTTGCATTTCCACATCGATTACCGTGCGAGCTCCATCTACCACAATTCCGACTGGCAGTTTAACGGAACCTTCCGCTTGCGATCGGCGAATTTGAATGTCCATTACTAGCCGATCTGTATCGCTGCCAGCTTCACGCCGCAGTTCGCTGATACGAATCGACGCATTGTCCGCAGCCGATTGACTGTACGCTAACAGATGAAATTGCACGGGCTGTTTCAGTTCTTGAAAACCGGCGCGAATGGCAGCCCATTGGCCTCCTTCGGAATTCCAGTCACCGCTTTGCGTGTCACTGCAGATCCAAATGTCGGTTCGGCCCGCTTGGTTGGAAACAATGTAGTCCAGTGCGCTTTGCATCATGGCGGGCAAATTGGCATCCGCATCGGTCGCTCGCGTTTCCGGGATTTCACGGAGCGAAGCAGCCGACTGCAACGTCTGTGGCGTATTGCGAGTGCTTTCGATCAGGACCAGATTGGGCGGTTCACCGGTTCGCTCCAATGCCGTGGCGATTTGTTCCACTGCCAACGAACGCTTCGATTCGTTGGTCTGCATATCTTGCTGAGCCATACTGGCCGAGCGATCCAGCAGCAGAATAATCGTATCGGGCTGATCGCCAAACCAAGAAAACCAACGCCCAGACATTGGTCGGCTGATGGCAAATAGTAGACCGGCAACGCCCAGAATCCGCGCCAACATAATCAGAAAATGCCGCAGCCGCGTTTTGCCTCGGTTATGTCGAGTGGCTTGCAGCAGAAACTGCATCGCTCCCCATTCCACGGTGCGATGGCGCCGCAAGTTGATCAAATGAATGACCAGCGGAATCAACGCCAGGGGCAGGCTCCACAGTAGCCACGGTTGGAGGAACGTCATCGGCGAGACCTCCGTGGCGTGCGAGAAACCAAGAACCGAGCCAACACGTCTCCGTACGGTTCTTCAATGCGAATGCGATGGTAATCGACCGCGGAATCTCGGACTGCTGCGTCGATCCCTTCGATATACTCTTTCAATGCCGCTTCGTATTCTCGCCGAATCACACTCGGTTCGACCAACAACGAAGGCCCGCCTTCCAGATCCAGGAAACGAGTCGGGCGGTCGAACGTGAATTCCAATTCGGCCGCTTCCAGCAGATGAAACACGACGACGTCATGTTTACGAAATCGCAAGTGCTGAAAACAATCCAGCAGTTCATTCGGCGGCACGAACAGATCCGAAGCAATCACGATTAATGCTCGTTGTCGAACCTGTTCGGCCACCTTGTGCAGCGCTTCCACCAAGCCGGTTTCACCTTTCGGCTTGATGTCGGCCAGTGTATTAAAGACATTGCGAAGGTGAGCGGCGTTGCGTTTGGCCGGGACTTGAACGCCCAGTCCTTGCGCGGCACAAGTCAAACCGACGGCATCACCTTGCTGCGAAGCGAGATATCCTAGCGAGGCAATCAGTCGTTTGCCGTAGTCCAGTTTACTGACTCCGTTGGCGCCGTATTTCATGGAGCCGCTGGTGTCCAGGACGCCGATCAAACGCAAATTGGTGTCGGCTTCGAACTCCTTGACGTAAAACCGATCCGACCGACCGTATGCTCGCCAATCCAAACGCCGAGGATCATCGCCCTGGACATACTTGCGATATTCAGCGAATTCAATACTGGAGCCTCGATGCGGACTACGGTGCCGCCCCGACACATTTCCCATCATCATCTTCCGCGCATACAACGGCAGACTGCTCAACCGAGTCAGCACGGCGGGATCCAGGAATTCGCGATGTTGTGTGTCCACAGAGAATGCTCGTTTAATTCTTAGCCCGACGCGTCAGCGAAGGGACAGCGTATTTGTGATACGTACTGTGTTATACGTTTAAGGGCGTCGTTCTTCGTTTTCCGGTTGTTGAACTTGGCTGTCACTGTGGTGTTGTGGTTACCCTCGCTGACGCGTCGGGCTAGGATTCTGTGTTGACAACTTACGACTTCTCCACCAAACGCCGCACGATGTCTCGACTGGTGATGCCTTCTGATTCGGCGTTGAACGTCGTGAGGACTCGATGCGTCAGCACGGGTTCGGCCACATCTTCGATATCTTCCAGCCGCACCATGTAACTGCCTCGCAATGCCGCCAACGCTTTACCGCCCAGGACCAAATACTGGACCGCTCGAGGCCCGGCGCCCCAGCTGACCATGGGTTTGAGCCAATCCGGTGCACTAGGATCATCGGGACGCGTTTTTCGAACCAGGTCGACGCAATATTCGTAGATGTGGTCCGGCACTGGAACTCGGCGAATCACATCTTGAAACGCGATCACTCGTTCACCCGTAATCAAATGTTGCAAGTCCGGCATCTTGACGCCGGTGGTGGTTCGCGCAATTTGAATCTCTTGGTCTCGATCTGGATAATCGACTTGAATCAAGAACATGAAGCGATCCAATTGTGCTTCGGGCAGTGGATACGTTCCTTCTTGTTCCACTGGATTCTGCGTGGCCAAAACAAAGAACGGCGGATCCAATTTGAACGTGCGGCCCACCACGGTCACTCGATGCTCTTGCATCGCTTCCAGCATCGCGGCTTGCGTTTTGGAAGGAGCTCGATTGATTTCGTCGGCCAAAACAATGTTGGCAAAGACAGGGCCTTTGACAAATTCAAATTGGCGACGCCCATCGCCAGTGTCTTGCAAGATATCGGTTCCCGTGATGTCCATGGGCATCAGGTCGGGCGTAAATTGAATACGGCTGAATGACAAGTCCAACGCTTGAGACAAAGAGCTGACCAGCAGCGTTTTGGCGAGACCGGGAACGCCCATCAAGAGCCCGTGGCCGCGAGCGAACAGGCAGAGCGTCAGTTGTTCGATGACCTTTTCTTGGCCGACAATGACTTTGCCGAGTTCGGCTGTGAGTTGGTCGTAGAATTTGCGAAGTTCATCAATCGCTTGTACGTCATCGTTGCCCAGCTGAGCGTCAGGGGAGACAGTTGCCACACTATGTTCCATTCGTTTAACAGGATCACATTCGCCAAATTGGTTTGGTTTGCTTCACAGCATAGTTGGTTCGAACCCGGTTCGTCAAAAAAGATTTCAAAGTCGGTAAGTATCCAAGGTTGCCGCAGAAAGTCGAATCTTGCGTACGCTGCCGAAGGTCCACTTACTAACGAGGGCGCAGGCGAAACGCCGGACCTTTATTCGCTGCTGTTACCTGAATCTTGGAAAATGATTTCGATTGGTTCGTCCGAAACCGGCATTGCTTCCGCTTCCGAATCAAATCCCATTTGATCGCCCACGGGCAAGAACAACCTTTGGCCAGGTTCGATATCGTCTTTGGATTCCAGTTCATTTACTTTCAGAAATCGATCTACGAATTCGTCCACATCTCCGGCCACGCCACCTCGCATCATTTGAATTAACGTATCGATCGTGGCATCTTCTTTTAATTCAACCGAATAATCGACTAACAGAGTGCGGCCTGGTTTGACTTCTTCGTCTTCTCCCAGGCCATTCATCAGCCGCAAGTATTCTTCAGTGACTTCGTGGCGTTCGGCAAAGGTTGCCAATGTATCGTCAGCTTTCAGGCGTTGAATTTCATGCCGCATCGTTTCTTCTTTGAACGGAATCTCTTGCTGGAAGTTGTTTTGGCCGTTCACTTGGTAAAGCGTTACCATCAGATACGATTGCCCGTTATCCTGAGGCACATATTGGAATTCGCCGGGAACGTCCAGTTCCGTGCCGGGTTCGAGTGCCTGTCCATCACTCAAGTCATTCAACTCTTGCAGATTTCGAAGAGACGTACGATAGAACTTGGCCAACGATTCCAGCGTGTCGTTCTTTTGCACTTTATGCTTCCAGCCCACGCAGAAGATTTCTCGATTCGAAAAAACCTTGTCTACTTTGGTGCGGTTGAGGATGCGTAGTTTTTCGACATCCATCTGTTCTTGAAAGGCGATTTTGGCCAGCGTGTCTCCAGCAAACGCGCGGCGGAATTTCGCTCCAGGCACCGTACTAGAGGCATCGTTGATGGCGTCGCTGGTGTATTGATGTTCGACTCCGTTTTGATCGTAGTAAGTGTATGAACCGTCGCTGAAGTGATATTGTTGGCGGTCAACTTGCTCCGCTTGAAAATCGGCGGCCTCCAATGCGATCCCCAGTTGGTCGACTTCTTGTGCTTGCTCCATCATTGCAGCGAATAACGACGCCTGACCGGCCTGCTGGGCGTCAAACGCTACTTGGATTGTTTCGGCGTCTTCGTTGTTCAACGAAACTAGCTGCAAAGCGAATCCCAGGTCACTACTGGTGGCGTTCCCCTGATGAACTTCGACTGCCAAGATGTTGTCACCTGCGTTTAGTAATTTAGTATCCGCGATGAACAGCCACGGACTGAATTCTTGATCGTCGCCATAAGCGGTGACAGCCGTGGTGTTGGGGTCAATATTTCCTTCGGGCAAGTTGTAGCGATAAACCTCCGTGCCATTCAAATAGACTACGGCTCCGTCATCCGCGCTGAGCTTGCCTGCGATTTTGGCAATTTCGTCGGCAGCTTCCGGCCGCTTGAATTTATAGCGAAAATAGGCCACCAAGTTCTTGGCATTGGCATCGCCGCCGAATTCGATAGTGGTGCTAATTCGATCGTCACCGTATCCCAGCGGCGCGGCGCCTGACTTCCAAGCTTGGTCATCGAATTCCAGCGAATTCCATTTTTCGCCCGGCGTTTCCTTCGCATCCCAATATTTCCAAGTGGTGTCGGCGGCAATCAGCTGGCTTTCCGGTTGGTCGAACACAGCAAACGCCTGTGCAAATACCTGATTTTGGGTGTCCAGGACAACTGCGTCTTCGATGATGACTGCTTCATCTGCCACCAGAAAATCCTGAACCGCAAAATCCTGAGCAACCAGACGCTGCAGGCATGAATGGCCGCCGGTCCAAAACACCAATACGAGTGCATAAAAAGAAAGTCGACGACTGATCATCGCGAATGTTCCTCGGCCTGCCAGGACATAATGGGTTCGGTCCAGCGCTGAATAGCTACAGCATATTCGAAATCGCTGCGAGTTGCTTGCACTAGTTTAGCCAACCGTTGTACGATTTCTCAAATCTCGCGTTGAAACCACAATACGCTTCCTGTTCCGCCATGGTTCAGCGTTATCGCGAGATGGCCAGACGGTTCAAAATTGACGCAGTACTGTCGCGCTACGGAATCTGCACACGGAAATTTTAGTCGCAAAAGTGGACCTACTACTATGCCAGCGAATCCGGTCAAGCAAACGCTGCCCATCATTTATATTTCACTGATCATGGGAATCTCCATGTTCGCTGGATTCGCCCTTTTCGTGCGGCGTGACGATCCGTGGGGCCAGGCCGAACTGTTAGGGTATTTGGGACTTGCGTTTGCATTCGTGACCATTGTCCTGCACTTGATCGTGCCTAGTTTTGTGTCGGCTACCAGTATCAAACAACTGGACCGTGAAGCATTCTTGGCATTGTCAGCCGATCAGCAGGATGAACAGCTGTCAGTGATCTTTCAAACATCTAAGATCGTCGCAGGCGCCCTGCTGGAAGGTGGCGCATTCTTCAATCTGATCGCGTTTCTAACCGAGGGCGGATCGATCAATCTACTAATGGCCGGTGTACTGTTGTTGAACCTGATTTTGGGCTTCCCCACGCCAAATAGGATAGATCATTGGCTGGAAGATCAAAAAAACCTGATGCAAATGCGGCGGAGCTGAACTTTGGAACGCCGATTGAGAGCCATTCAAGAAGATCATTTTTTAACCACTTAGACCAACAAATGCTCCGGCCAAGCGGACAGGCAGTCGAGACTTGTTGCGGTAGGCAGGGATAGCATTCGCTGGCACGGAGATTGCACCAGGGGCAGCGATTCTGAAGAAGTCCATCTGTTTCTAGGACTTTTCGTTGGGAATGGGTGGAGTGACGTGCGTGAGTGGCAACGGTGTTTCTGTTTGGTGTAGCCTTGGACTGGTTGCCTGCCTGTGGACTTTTTCACAAGGCGAAGACAGTCCTTCGGCCCCGGTACCAGCTGATCCTGCTGCATCGACGTGGGTTTCTGCAGCGGCAACCGGTTCATTCGAATCAAGCCCATTGCCGTCTGCGGACGAAGGTTCGCGACTCAATACCGATCACTCTCAGTGGCGACCACGACGCGTTCGAGCCATCACCCGAGCCGCTCGACTTACGGGTGAATTCGAACGTCAATCGGGAGTGTTGGTCGCTTGTAACGAATTGATTCACACGGCTCCGGACGTGTTCAAAGATATCGTCATCGCAGCCACTTCACACGTGCCCGTGGTGGCGTTGGTCAACAATGATGATGATCAGCAGTTGGCCGTGGAGATTTTGACAGGTCTGCGTTTGCCTGAAAACCGTTTGCGGTTTGTCAAAGTGCAACACAACACCATGTGGGCTCGTGATTATGGTCCACGAGCGTTGATGCAAGACAACCGTTTGCCATTGGTGATTGATCCGACATATGCCGACGATCGGCCGGAAGATGAATCGGTGCCGACTGCCATTGGGCACTTGGCGGGGTTACCAGTAGTGGCCACTACGCTGCGAGTCGCCGGAGGAAATCTGCTATCCAACGGCACTGGCGTGATTGTGACGACCGACCGAATTTTGGAAGAAAACCCCGACTTGGAACAAGCAGAAGTGATTGCCAAACTGGCTCAAACCTACGAAGCGAACGAAGTAGTGATGCTGGATCCACTATCAGGTGAATCAACCGGACATGTCGACATGTTTGCGACGTTCACTTCGCCGACAACGGTTGTGGTGGGCAGCTATTCGGTCGAAGAAGACGAAGAAAACGCTCGGATTCTGGACCGCAATGCCGCTCGACTCGCAAAGGTCGTCACACCGCAGGGACCGCTGTCGGTGGTTCGGATCCCGATGCCTTCCAATGCAGATTCCGTGTGGAGAACGTACACCAACGTGGTGTTTGCCAACGGGGCGTTGCTGTTTCCTGTCTATCAGAATACGGACGACGACTTTGAACGCCACGCCATGGAACTTTATCGAGCGGTCCTGCCAGGCTGGGAAATTAAGCCGGTGAATGTCGATGGCATTATCGATTCGGGCGGAGCGTTGCACTGCACGGTGTTGAATCTGGGCCCCATCGACATCGATCGCCTTTCCATGCCTCGGCCGTTTCCGGCTGGCCGTCGGCCTCGCTTCGTATCATCATCACTGCGTTGATTTTAGGATGGCAAGTGATTGCTAGAATGACAACGCCTTGGCTTTGAACGGCATCTAGACAGACCGTTCGATTTGCCAAGCCCGGCTGTTTTTACGTCATGACTCGCGCTTCTGCGTCCAAGAATCGCTGTGGGATCTTAAGCGGGTTGCCGTCCTGATCCACGCCAACGTCAAACAGACCGTAAATTCGTAACATGCGAAGAAATTCGGCCGGTTCGAACATTTCCGTTTGCACCACGCTATCCGGAGCATAGGCGAAGGTCAATTCTGCTTCGCCGTGTAACGTTTCTCCCAAATGGCTGGTTGCCTTGATGAGTCCGCCATCGGGTTGAATGGTCTCTAGTGTGACCGAATAAGACAGATGGTCGCCAGGTCGAGCCAAACAATGGAACTTGGCGGAACTGATCTTAGCCAAGACGACTCGTTCTTGAAAATCATTCACTTGGCCCAGCAACAAACCACCTGTTTGCGCGAATCCTTCCAGCACGAACGAAGGCGTCATTTGCGGATATCCCGGAAAGTATTCGTCGACGTGTTCTTCCGCCAGTGAAACACATTTCACCGACGAAGCTCGCACACCGCTGACGAATTCTGTAAATCGGTCAATCCAAAACCATCGCATGGAAAAGCTCGGTTCCTGGCCTTTTTGGATGCAGTTGCCTTAAGATGACCTACTCGGTAACACCTAACTTGCTACAGACGTAACGACTCATGTCATTCACCGTCAGCAAGTTTCCGAATTCCTGCACCAACGGATTGGCTTCAAAGTTGGACAAGTCTGCAAAGGGCATGCGTTTCTTTAGTTCCGCCACACCGTTGGCTGTGACGCGACCGTCTTCTACGTATTCCGCATTGGTGAGGATGTCTTCCGGGAAGAGTTCCGCCCGAGGAATCTCGATTCCAAACGCCTTTTCGAACCGAAAGACGATATCTAAAAAGTCGATCGATTCTGCGCCAAGGTCACCCACCAACGTGGCTTCGGCGGTCACTTCTTCTTCATCTACGCCCAACGCATCCACCAACGCTTCACGAATTTTCTCAAAAACCTCTTGCTTTGTAGGCATCTCTCTCTTTTCTCCCACTTTTACTTATGCGCCTAAAATCCAATTGCACATTGGATCCGAATTTCACTTATCGCACCGGAACCAATTGCTCATTGGATCCGCCAAGGCCGCGTATTCTTACGAAAAACCTCATCAAATCGTTTCGGAATTTGCCGATGGGTAAAGTAACCTCAATTTGTCTTGAAGACGTTTAATCACGTATCTATCGGTGACAGCATCACTGGCATTGCTGTCTGCCAAATTGTATTTCTTCAGCACCAAACGGCCTTTGACGGCGGAATTTCCTTCGTCCAACGTCCCTTCGCACTTGAGCGTGGCGGACGTCGCATCGTCCTTCACATATTCGGCTCGAAGGGTCAGGCGTTTGCCTGGCACAACAAAGTCTGAAAACTTAATATTTTTAACTTGGTCAACCACGATCATGCTATGAGCGAATCCGTCAGTCACTCGCACAAGCCACGCGGCGGTTTGGTACAGGGATTCCAGCATCATCACGCCGGGCATCACGGGAAACAGCGGAAAGTGGTCTCGCAAGTACTCTTCGGACATGGTCAAGTTCTTGACGGCCACAATCTGTTGACTTGGCTGCAATTCGACGATTCGGTCAACCAAGGTGAGCCGCATATGAATTGTCCGTCCCTACTTCGAATTTGACCGAACGTCCCTTGGATCACGTACGTCCATTTCGCTACCATCCCTCGCCAGCAGGAATCGCTTTTCAACGATCCTCTTTCTAGAAGTAGCGCGCTCGTTTGCAATCGGACGAGTATACCGTTGGCACGAAAACCGCTCAACCGACAACTTTACGCCATTTGCCCGATTCGCGTCGATTAACTGGTGATGGCCCCATGGCCGGAAATCCCCCCTTGCGAAGGAAATTCGGTTGGCGGGCTTCGGTCGCTCAAGGCTCATGTTGGCAGGTGGCAGATCGTGGTAGATTGCCGACATGAGAAAAGGAATAGCAGTATCGCCAGGTATTTCAGTGGGCACTGCCTATTGTATTAACGAAATCTTTGTCAAGCCAGAACGGAAGCGTCTACAGGATTCGGAAGTATCCGAGGAACTGGCTCGGTATGAAGCTGCGCGCGACAAGGTATCCATTGAACTCCATGCCTTGCAAACCAAAGTAGAACAGCAAGTTGGCAAAGACGAAGCGGCCATCTTTGCCACGCATCAGGCCATTCTTCGTGACGCTGCGTTTACCAACAAGATTCGCAAATGGATTGTGGATGACCGTTGTTCGGCGCCCGCTGCGCTACAGCGATTGCTAGAAGAATACACCGTTCTCTTTTCGAAGGCCAACGACAGCTTTCTTCGCGAACGGCTGGCCGATGTGCGAGACGTCGTGGTGCGTATCAGCAGCCACTTGTCGGACATGCTCCATTCTGACATGCCTCCTATCGAAGGCAGTCTGATCTTAGTTGCCGACGAACTGTTGCCATCTCAAGCGGTCAACTTGGGCAACATCGACGTCAGCGGCATCATCACGCAACGAGGAAGTCAGACGAGCCATGCCGCCATTATCGCACGCAGCCGAGGCGTACCCGCGATCTCGGGCGTCCGAGGAATCCTGAAACAAGTTCGAACCGGGGACACCGTGGTGGTCGATGGCACCGCCGGAGTTGTCGAAATCAATCCCGATGCCGAAGTCCTGAGCGCCTATCTCAAACTGCAACGCGAATTCACCGATCTACGAGGAGCGTTGGCAGAAAATCGAGATCAACCGGCGATCACGGCCGATCAGGTGCCGCTGAGCATCATGGCTAACATCAACAGCGTTCGCGACGCCCAGACCGCCAGTTCCATGGGCGCTGTCGGTGTGGGACTCTACCGTACAGAATACCTGTATCTGACGCACGCCAGCGTGCCCGACGAAGATGAACAATTCCAAACCTATGTAGAAGTAATCCAGGCCAGTCCCGGTCAGACCGTAACCATTCGAACATTGGATATTGGCGGCGACAAAACCATTCCCTATCTGGGACACATGCAACAAGAAGCCAACCCGTTCATGGGCTGGCGAAGCATTCGCTTGTCATTTGAACATCCCGAATTCTTCAATACGCAGATTCGCGCCATTCTACGAGCCGCCGGTGCTTGCCCCGACGCGGATGTCAAAGTCATGTTCCCCATGATCACGACCCTGGAGGAGATGCGGCGAGTTCGTCTGATGGTGCGAAAGGCTGCGGCACAACTTGAGAAGCGAGGTGCCACCTATCGCCGCGTGCCGTTGGGCATGATGCTGGAAGTTCCTGCCGCCGCCGTCTGTATTGATACCATCATGAGCGAAGCAGATTTTGTGTCGATTGGTTCGAACGATCTGGTGCAATATCTCATGGCCGCTGACCGAGATAACCCCAAAGTCAGCCATCTGTGTCAGCCACTCAGCCCCGCCGTGATTTCGGTCTTGGCACAGATAATTGCAAAATGTAATCGAGCGAAAAAGCCGGTTACGCTGTGTGGCGAAATGGCCGGCCAGCCGCGGGCGTTTGTTTTGCTATTGGGCATGGGACTTCGCTATTTTAGTACCAGTCCGGCATTCATTCCGGTACTAAAGAAACTGGCCAGTTCGATTACGGTGAAGGATGCAGAACGCGTATTGCGTCGAGTACAAGAACTCAAGACCACTAATCAAGTGAAACGATACATGAAGCAGCAGCTTCAAGAACTGGCGCCGGGCTTTAATGTCATGGAAACGGTGTAACACGGTGTTATTGGATCACCAACGTTAGGATGAACAGGAAAGACGAATGGAAGTGGTTGTGACTGCCGTGGGCCCCGACAACACCGGACTGGCCGATCCCATCATTCACTATGTTACGTCGGAAGGCGCCAATATCACGGAAATCCAGATGTATGATCACGACGAAGAAGCTATCTTCGCCATGATGTTACGCATCGGCTGTGAGGCCGAACGTTTCGAGCCCATGCGCAAGGCGCTGATTGAAATTGGTCGCATCAAAGGGCTTTCGGTCCGAGTTTGGTCGCCAGATCGCAATGCCCATAAGCCTCGTCTGGCCATCTGCACTACCTATCGTCCCGAACCTGCTTTGGCCGTGCTGCGATCCGTCCGAGACCGGATGATCAAGGCAGAGGTTCCGCTGATGCTGGGAAATCGCAATACCTGTCGAGGGATTGCGGAACAATTCGGGGCTGCTTGGTATAACATCAGCGCTGCAGACGGCAACCCCGATGATGATCGCATGATCGAATTGTTAGACCAATATGATATCGACTACATCATTCTGGCTCGATATATGCGAGTCCTCCCGGCCAGCAGTTGCTGGAAGTACGCCGGCGGTCGAATCATCAATCTGCATCACGGCCTGCTTCCTGGTTTTCCGGGAATGCGTCCTTATCATGATGCCTATGCCACGCGGATGCTCACGTATGGAGCTACTTGTCATTTCATCGTTCCGGAACTGGACGCTGGCAATCAGATCATTGCTCAATCCACGTTCACGGTACCACCGGGAACGCCTTTAGAAGAAATTGTCCGCAAAGGACAGGAAGACAATGAACCGAATTGTTTGGTCGAAGGCGTGCGACGCGTGTGTGACAATGAAGTGCGGCTGCACTTTCATCGAGTCATTCCGCGACGGCGATCCTAATGAAATCGTTCGGATCGATCCCCAAAATCGCGCCCTACATTTGCCGAACGGCGATGCACACCAACGCCAATTTGCCGAACTTCGGTTGAACATCTGAATCGCATGAAAAAGAGTGTTGGCGCTGGAGTCCAACACTCTTTGTATTGCGATGTATGAGACGTGCGAAAAAGGCACAACAGGCATCGGACAGAATCCGGACTAATCTAACAGTCCAAACTTCTTCATCTTGTTATACAACGTCACTCGGCTAATACCCAATTCGGCAGCCGTTTCTTTGCGATGCTGACCATTACGATTCAAAGATTGTTCAATAATCTTTCTTTCTAACAGGTCAACTCGCGCAGCCAGGGTTTTATCATGACCGTTGCAATGTTCCAAAATGCGAGCCACCAAGCGATCTACTTCGTTGGTATCTTCCCCGACGGCTTGGTTGTCCAGCGACCGATTGGGAACAGAATCTAAGCGTTCGCCCATGGTCACGTTAGAACTGTTGTGATGTGGAATTCTGGATTCTGTGGCCGATTGATAGCCATTTACCGTCGGACGAGGCTGAGCGACGGAAACCAATACTGCGGCATTTTGTTGTGCGTGCAGTTGTCGCGCCGCATCGTCAATCGACGGGCATGGTACAATCTCGCGATTGAAACCGATTCGTTGCCGCAACTCCTCTAAATCACGAGAGTCGCAATTGATAACCAAAAACTTTTGCTTCATCTTAGCACCGTATTCTCAAATGGTTGCAAACTCGTACGCTGCCCGATACTGATGCTCCTTCGCAGTCGTCACGCAATCACTCACAGGAAGACCCGTCCAGCTGCCTTCCGACAATCTTCTCACGACGAACATCGCAAGTTCGAAATATTTGGCGAGGAAACCGAGGTGACCTCGTTAAAGATCGAGACTAATTCAAGGATGTGAACTCTCAAGTGTCTAACAACAGATGCAACTATGAACCGCGTCCCGCGCTGTCGGATCGTCCGGAAAGTAGCGAATATAACAACCTCCGTGACGGCATTTGGATACTTATGCTACGAGTTATGATCACAACTGTTTCGAAAACAAAGCCCATCTGTATTGTTTTCTAAACGCATTTTCCCAGGTCCGCAACTCTTTTGTTAACAGGAATCCTCGAAATTTGACGTCTTTATTAGTTAGCAATCGCGTAGCGCCCAATGCACCAGAGCGCTCGCAAGCCATCTCGCCAGCCAATCTTCTTTCCTTCGGCGTAGCCACGCGGTGAGTAGGAAATGGGGAGTTCGTAGAAGCGAACGTCGGGAATACGAGCCAGCTTGGCGGTCAACTCTAATTCGATACCAAAGCCCGATTCCTTTAGCGACGGCAGTACGCAAGCTAACGTTTCGCGGCGCATCATTTTGTAACACGTTTCCACATCGCTCAGCTTGAGATTGGTAAACATGTTGGACATCATTGTAATAGCTCGATTCCCCGTCTGGTGCCAATACCGTGCCACTGGGCGGTCGTTCGAACTAAACCGACTGCCATAGACAATGTCGGCTTTGTCTTCCAAGATGGGCCGAAGCAAATGCAGAAAGTCGTGTGGATCGTATTCTAAATCGGCATCTTGAATTACCACCACATCTCCCCGGGCGTGCTGGAAGCCCGTGCGAATCGCCGCTCCTTTTCCTTGATTGCGTTCATGCCGAAAGACGCGGACAGCCGGCCAAGATCTTAGTTCGTCCAGAATGGCGGCTGAACCATCGGAACTGCCATCGTCCACCAGGACAATTTCACAGGGAATCTTGGTATCCAGAATTCTACGAACAATGCTGCGCAGCGTCTTCTCTTCGTTAAAGACGGGAACCACTACGCTCAGACAAAAGCTGGCGGGAAATTCATAAATTCCCAAACGGCGAATGACGCTTGGCGAAAAAAGTCGGCCTAACACGGCAGCCAAGCGCTCTCGCTTTTCCGGCACATCACCAAACCGTTGGACAAGATCCCGCACCAAGTCCGCCATTTCGTTTTCCAGCGAAGGCAATCCGTCTTGGGTGTCGCTCATGATGTATGCTCTTACCTACGAATGAAAATGTCAGAGCCAACCTGGCCAATGTCAGGTTTCCCAGCAGACTTGCGTAACTGATTTCTGCCTCGAATGGGTATGGCCCACCACGGCAACTTCGCAATCGCGAAAAGCAACTACGCCTTGGCCCGCGTGAATTCGCACGACTTACAAGTTTACCGAATCAACGAGCCCAACAACAGCACGCGCCGAAAATGACAACTTCGTGTCACAGCCCATTTCGTCTTTTGTGCGAACTTCAAAAATGCTCGAAAAACAACGGCCAAAAATCTTCTCGTTGGCTTGGTTGACAAAGGGTAGGTGATTCGCAAAATGGCCCACACGGCAACCACGCGAGCTTTGCTACGTTTCTTTGCGAAGCCAACGCGCTGCTGGGAATCGTTAAACTAGATACAAAAAAGACTAAGACAATATTTTCGTGGGGGGCGGCGATCTGACGGATCGACTGCCGACATGTGTCGCTTGCACCTTGTGGCTCGGATGTTCCCTCTACGTTTCCTTTGAATCGTTAACAAATCAGCATGACTTGTTGTCTCGTGTCAGTCGGCAGCAACCTTGGTGATTCCGCCAAGTTGCTGGATGACGCGGTGGCTAGACTTTCTGCGGCCAGCGGAATCTTTGGGGTCAAGCCGAGTAGTTGGTGTCAGACGGCGCCAGCAGGCGGGCCAACTGGCCAGCGCACGTTCTTGAACGGCGCAATGGCCTTTGATTCGAATCTATCGCCTAGTGCGTTACTGGCGACCATGCAGCGGATCGAGCATCAGTTGGGGCGAACTCGGCACCAACGCTGGGATGCTCGCACCATCGATCTGGACTTGTTGCTTTTCGGTGACGAGATCATTGAATCGGACGCATTGGTGGTGCCTCATCCTCGCATGCTAGGACGTCGTTTTGTCCTAGAGCCAGCTGTGGAGATCGCGCCGCAAATGATGCATCCTCGGCTAGGTTGGACGTTGTCGCACACGCTCGAACACTTGAAATCGCATCCGCCGGTGTTTGGTATTGCGGGGTGGGATGAATCGTGTTTGCTGAACGGCTTGCACTCCGCGGTCACGCAGCGGCTGAGTCAAGACCGAGTGTCATCGGCATTTTCGCTGATTCCGTTTAGGGCAGACAGTCATTGTCGTCTGGTGTTTCTACTTCGCGGCGGAACGTCCAGTCGCTTAGGAACTGGTCTCTTGTCGTTGCGAAAAATGGTCTATGATGCAGCCAAGTTTCCTGTCATGGAAGTTTTGGCCGAACCAGAAGACTGGCTGATCGAAGAATTGGCCGCCGGCATCTTGGCGTCGGGCGAAACTCATTGACTGTGATTCCAACTACACGTGTCTCCGCTTGCGTTTTGTACAAGTCCAGGCACTAGTCAGCGCCAAGAGATGCGCGACTTCAAAACTTACACTCGCTCCGCCATGTCAGACCATTCGCACATCATTCATCAGATTCAGGAAGCCCGATCGCGCATCAAAGAGGCTCAGCGACAAGGGCTTCGTGTCGGCGTTGTGCCCACCATGGGCGCACTGCACGAAGGTCATTTGAGTCTGATTGATACATCTGAAGAAGAATGTGACCGCACGGTGGTGTGGATCTTTGTGAACCCCACTCAGTTTGCTCCGACGGAAGATTTGGAAAAGTATCCTCGTACGTTGCAAGCCGATACAGCGGCGGTTGGATCGCGAGGAGCTTGGTTTGTCTTCGCTCCGGAAGTTTCCACCATCTATCCGGCTGGGTTTTCTACGTTTGTGGAACCGCCTAGCGTGGCCGGTCGCTGGGAAGGCGAATTTCGACCGACACACTTTCGCGGCGTCAGTACGGTTGTGCTCAAGCTGCTGCAGATCTTGCCGGCAGATCGAGCTTACTTTGGCGAAAAAGATTTCCAGCAGTTGCAAGTCATCCGCGCCATGGCCAA
>JAGQOZ010000628.1 GCA_020426955.1 Planctomycetales bacterium | reverse complement strand
CAGTGATGCCCACATTTATGATGCGGAATTAAGCGCCGCCAATAACTTCAGTGGTTCCACATTAACACTGGCTCGCAACGGCGGCGGCAATGCCGAAGACGCCTTAGCCTTTGACGGCACGAATGTCACAACTAGTGGATCGAACGTGATCGTTGGCGGCGTGACGGTGGGAACATACACGTTTACCGGCGGCGAGTTGACGATCTCATTCAATTCGAACGCCACGCAAGCGCGCGTCGACACGGTGGCCCAGAATATCGTTTACTGGAATACCAACGACGCGCCGCCAGCCAGCGTGCAAATCGACTGGACGTTCGACGACGGCAATACCGCGGATGCGCAGGGTACTGGCGGAGCACTGCAAGCCAACGGTAGCACGACGGTGAATATCATCGACGTTCCGAATCCGGCGACGTTGACGGTGCCGATTGCCCAGTCGGTCGATGAAGACGTTGTGTTGACTTTTTCCAGCGGCGGTGGCAATGCGATCGTCGTTGACAGTGGAAGCAGTTATGATCCGATCGTGACGGCCACGTTAAGCGTCGTTGATGGTAGTTTGACGTTGTCGGGCACGACGGGAATTACATTCTTCGATGGCACCAGTAATGGAAGTGCGACGCTCACAATTTCTGGTACCGAAGCGGACATCAACGCGGCTTTGGATGGCTTGCAGTATCAGGGAACCTCGAACTACAACGGCGCGGTTACGTTAACGATTACAACGGGTTCTTCCTCGGCGACTGAGACGGGGCTGTATGCACGCTACGAATTCTTGAATGGCTCGACCGCTGACGAAAGCGGTAACGGATATAACGGAACGGCAGTCGGCGATCCGTCGTTAACGAACGACGCGGAGCGGGGCGATGTGCTGACGTTTGACGGTAACGATCGAGTTACCGTGACGAATGGAACACTCGGGCTGGCGGACGAAGTCACCATCGCGGCTTGGGTGAAGTTAGACGCCGGCCAGCAAGACAATGTGTTTCTGTCGATTGGTGATGAGTTCTACATCACGCTGGACAAATCAAACGCCAGCTATTCCATGGCGTTGACGGCTAGTAATTTCACGACTAACAGTCTCAATTCGGACCACAATATTGCCGGAGAGGGCTGGACTCACATTGCCGCCACGATCAACGACGTCACCAAGGAAACGTACCTTTATCTCAACGGTGTGTTGATCAAGAGCAGTACGTTCAGTTTCAGTGACATTGACTGGGCGACGGCCACGTCGCAGAACATTACCATCGGTTCGATGTCCGATGGGTCGAATGCCTTTGTGGGAAGCATCGATGATGTACGCATCTACAATACCGAACTTAGTCGCACTGAGATCATTGCTGTGATGGGTGACAATGGTTATGACAGCGAGTCGGTCAACCTCACGGTGAATTCGGTGAACGACCAGCCGCAGTTCAATAACCTCAACGGCAATCCGACCTTTGTCGAAGGCGGTTCGCCCGTGGTGCTGGATGCGGACGTTACTTTCTTTGACGCCGACATCGATCGGGGCGAAGACAACTTCGACACGATCAATTTGAATCTGCAGCGCAATGGCGGGGCGAATTCGGAAGACGTATTCACCGCAACCGGCAACCTTGGTCCGTTGACCGAAGGCGGCAATTTGGTCCTATCCAGCACGACCATTGGCGTGATCGCCAACAACAGCGGCGGCATCTTGAACATCCAGTTCAATTCGTTGGCGACGCAAGCTCAGGTCAACGAGGTCCTGCAGTCAATTGCCTATAGCAACAGCAGCGACACACCTCCGGCCAGCGTGCAAATCGATTGGTCGATGGAAGACGGCAACACCGCAAGTGAACAGGGCAGCGGCGGCGAGCATATCGCCACCGGCAGTTCGACGGTGAATATTACCGCTGTCAATGATGCTCCGGTATTGAGTAATGCCTACAACACCGAACTGACCACTATCACTGAGGACGAAACCAGCAACGCTGGGCAAACGGTGGCGTCGATCATTGCTTCTTCGGGGCAGGATATCATCACCGATGTCGACGGCGATCCAGAAGGCATCGCCGTCATTGGCACGAATGACGGCAATGGGCACTGGGAGTTCTCGACCAATGGCGGCAGCAATTGGTCTGCCTTTGGAGTCACCTCCGGCAGCAACGCATTGCTATTGTCGGGAACGGACCTGATCCGCTTTGTACCCAATGGAGATGCGGGAACATCAGTTCAAGTTTACTTCCGAGCCTGGGATGGAACGTCAGGTTCCGCAGGCACGTTCGTCAACATCGGAGCGGTCGGCGGAAGCAGCGCGTTCAGCAGCGATACCGAGACGGCTCAGCTTTATGTGACCGACGTTAACGACGCTCCGTCCGGCGCCGACAAAACGATCACATTCAACGAAGACACGACCTACACGCTAACAGCAGCTGATTTTGGCTTTAGTGACATCGATGGGGATGCGTTCGATCGCGTCTGGATCATGTCGCTTCCAGGCCAGGGTCAGTTATTGTTCAATGGGTCGACGTTTGCTGCCAACAATTGGGTTTTGAAAAGCGATATCGATCTCGGACTCTTGACATTCGAGCCTTCGGCAGATGCCAACGGCACGGGCTATGCGAGCTTTGACTTCCAAGTCCAGGATGACGGTGGTACGGCGAACGGCGGTCAAAATCGCGACGCCAGTAGCAATACCATCACATTTGATGTGACGGCTCAAAATGATGATCCGGTGGTCGACCACGGTGGACCATATTTGATTAGCGAAGGTGATTCCTTAAGTCTGGATGCATCGGGAACGACGGACGTTGACAGCGGAACGCTGACCTATCGCTGGGATTTGAACAACGATGCGACGTACGATATCACAACGACGTCGGCCACGATCGCGCCTGCGTGGAGTGCACTGAATTCGTTTGGCATTGACGATGATGGCGTCTACACAATCGGCCTGCAAGTCGACGACGGCGCAGGCGGCGTGGTGACCACTTCGACCACCGTGACGGTTACCAATGTCGCTCCGACGTTGACGGCCACGGGGGCCGCGACGGCGGGTGGTGGAGCTACCTACACACTGACGCTGACCGATGTTGATCCGGGCAACGATACGATTTCGCAGTGGATCGTAAACTGGGGCGACGGTTCGATCGACACGTATGTCGGCGACCCGGCC
Source organism: Planctomycetales bacterium (assembly GCA_020426955.1). GTDB lineage: Bacteria > Planctomycetota > Planctomycetia > Pirellulales > Pirellulaceae > JAGQOZ01. The sequence continues at coordinate 214 of JAGQOZ010000628.1, read as the reverse complement.
AGTGTGACGCACGTCTATTCCAACGAACTGGCGGGTCTGACTTTTGATATCACCGTCAGCGCGATTGACGAAGATGGCCAGTACTTCGAAGCGAACCTGCTGGCTCCGGCGTACGGCGGCGATTATGTCAACGAGTACGATGGAATCAACGGAACGTTTGTCGGCAGTTTTGCGCCTTCAACAGACGGAATTAGCGGCCATGCAAACATCGTAA
>JAGQOZ010000627.1 GCA_020426955.1 Planctomycetales bacterium | reverse complement strand
CATTATCCTGGATCGCCACCGCCCCTTTCCGCAGCTGGATCTTCCTGTCAGCTTTGCCAATGCGGACTATTTGGTCTACGACACGCAATGGAACAAATGACGTGCCGCTTAAAGATTGATGGTCTTTGCTGTTGCCCGCTTGAACCAATCGGCGCTGGTGTTCGATTCGCTATTTAGATCGCCGCCACAATGGACGACGGCGGCACTTGGTTGGCAGCAATAGAGCTTGCTTAAGCTTAAGCCTTGGTACTCTGACGTAATCGTTCGCGAAATACCTGGAGCAAGCGACTTTGAAAACGGTAAGGATTCCACACGACAGCAACCGTGCGAGTTGGCTTTTGACCTGAAAACGAGCGGTAAATTCGACGGTCACTTTGATCGATTTCTTTGGCCATCGCCGGAATCATGGAAACACCATGTGCTAACGAAACAAGTTCTTGTACCATGGCCAACTGACTTGTTTTTTCGACGGATACTGGCTGGAACGAACGCTGGCGACAGAACGAAACGATGTTGTCAGACAGACAGTGAGCTTCGTCCAGCAGGACAAACGGCAGTGGTTTCACGTCACTCAGCCGAATGGTCCTCTTTTCGACCAGCGGATGTTCCAGCGGAAGCACTAAGAACAGCTCTTCTTCAAACAATTCTTCAACGTCCAGATATTTGGCCGGAATCGGCAAGACAACGATTGCCAAATCGATTTCACCTTGTGTGCAGCTGGCGATAAGATTGTCCGTTGTGTTCTCCTGCACAATCACTGTCGCTCTGGGAAACTCTTTGGCGAACTGTCTGAGAATATCGGGCAGAAAAAACGGCGCAATGGTGGGAATGGCTCCAACGCGAATGCGACCACTCTTGCCGTCGTCCGTGATCTCTGCTTTCGTGTCCTCCAGGATTGAAAGCACTCGTTGCGCTCTTGCCTGCAGCAGTGTACCGGCATCGGTTAACGAGACAGATCGCGACATTCGCTCAAACACGGGTTGCCCGAGTTCTTCCTCTAGCTTTTGAATCGACCGGCTCAACGCTGGCTGCGAAATCATCAAGTCTTCGGCGGCGCGAGTAAAGTTGCCTCGCTCCGCAACTCGCAAAAAATACCGCAGTTGATCAAGTTCCATGAAAACGCTCCAAATCATCTATGCATTCAGTGTATGACAGATAGTATCACAATGCATTGGAGAAATCACTAGGTGGAACGCAAAATTGAACTGCAATGACTGGCCGGTCGCGTCGTCACTTAAAAGTTCAACCCACGAAAGGCAAGAAGAGAACCGTGATTATGACAATCCATCGGGCGCGTGTTTTGGCAAGATGTGTGGTGCTGTGCAGCGCCGCGTCTGTGTTTGCCCAAGACGTGAAACCCCAAGACAAGAAAGAGAAAGTAATGGTAGAAAACGTGTGTCCAGTAATCGGATCCCTTCGACCTGCGATGGCTAGACACACCGCAGCCGGAGCGATGTCGAACCGAAATTGGTGGCCGATTCAATTGAATTTGAAAATCTTGCACCAGAATTCGCAGAAAGTGAATCCGATGGGCCGGGACTTCAACTATGCCATCGAATTTGAAAAGCTGGATTTGGAGGCCCTGAAGGCGGATCTCCGCAGAATGATGACCACTTCTCAGGATTGGTGGCCGGCGGACTATGGGCATTACGGTCCGTTGTTTATTCGGATGGCTTGGCACAGCGCTGGTACTTATCGAGTGTCGGACGGTCGCGGTGGTGCTGGCTACGGTACACAACGCTTTGCGCCGTTGAACAGTTGGCCAGACAACGCAAATCTGGATAAAGCCCGCCGACTGCTTTGGCCTGTCAAACAGAAATACGGCAACAAGATTTCCTGGGCCGACTTGATGGTCCTGACAGGTAATGTGGCATTGGAATCGATGGGTTTCAAGACGTTTGGTTTTGCCGGCGGCCGGGAAGATGTCTGGGAGCCGCAGGAAGATATTTACTGGGGACCGGAAAGCGAATGGCTGGGTGACAAGCGGTACAGTGGCGATCACCAAGACCTAGAGAATCCATTGGCAGCCGTCCAAATGGGGCTGATCTATGTCAATCCAGAAGGTCCGAACGGAAAACCAGATCCGTTGGAAGCGGCCAAGGATATTCGCGAAACGTTTGCTCGCATGGCCATGAATGACGAAGAAACGGTTGCGCTCATTGCGGGTGGTCACACATTCGGGAAAGCTCATGGTGCCGCCAGCGCAGAAAATGTTGGACCAGAACCCGAAGGTGCCAGCATCGAACAGCAAGGACTCGGCTGGAAGAACACTTTCCGGAAGGGCAATGCCGAAGACACTATCACCAGCGGCTTGGAAGGCGCCTGGACGACGACACCAACCCAATGGTCAAACGGATACTTCGAAAACTTGTTCGGCTACGAATGGGAGCTTGTGAAGAGTCCGGCTGGCGCTTGGCAGTGGAAACCGACCGATCCCAATGCCGAAGGAACGGTTCCCGACGCGCACGACGAAACTAGATCGCACGCTCCCATGATGTTCACGACAGACTTGGCATTGCGAATGGACCCGATCTACAACAGGATTTCGAAACGATTTCACGACCATCCCGAAGAGTTTGAACTGGCGTTTGCCAAAGCTTGGTACAAACTGACCCATCGTGACATGGGGCCGGTGTCACGATTGCTTGGTCCTGATGTTCCCGAACCGCAACTGTGGCAGGATCCGGTGCCATCGGTGGATCATAAGCTGATTGACGCCGACGACATTGCCGCTTTGAAAGAATCGATTCGAACCGCTGGACTTTCTGTTTCCGAATTGGTGTCAACGGCCTGGGCGTCTGCTTCGACGTTTCGTGGAACCGACAAGCGAGGTGGCGCGAACGGTGCTCGAATTCGCCTTTCGCCACAAAAAGACTGGGAAGTGAACAATCCGGTCGAGCTTGCGAAGGTGCTGGACGCGTTACAGAAGATTCAGCGCGAATTCAATCATTCGCAGACCGACGGAACGAAAGTATCATTAGCAGACCTGATTGTTCTTGGCGGCTGTACGGCAGTGGAAACAGCGGCTCATCAAGCAGGATTCGACGTGCAGGTGTCGTTTTCGCCGGGACGTACAGACGCGACGCAAGAAATGACCGATATCGACGACTTTGCCGTGTTAGAGCCGAAGTCGGATGGCTTTCGCAACTATCACGCTCGCGAAATAGATCGTCCGGCAGAAGAACTGTTGATTGATCGAGCACAAAAGCTCACACTGACGGCGCCCGAAATGACCGTCCTGATTGGCGGAATGCGGGTCTTGGATGCGAATACCGGTCCCGGGCCGCTGGCTCAGCTAGGCGTGTTGACGCATCAGCCTGAAACATTGACAAACGACTTCTTCGTGAACTTGCTTG
>JAGQOZ010000626.1 GCA_020426955.1 Planctomycetales bacterium | reverse complement strand
AGCGAACACGCAATACCGCATCGAGTTTTACAACAACCCACTCGGAACGGAAGATGCGACTGGTTATGGCGAAGCTAAAGTGCTGCTAGGCTACATCGACGTAACCACCGATGGCGCAGGTCATGCATCGATCGACACGACACTCAGTGGAGTGTCCGTCGCCAATGCAGATCGCATTTCGGCCACGGCCACGGAAATTGTAAATGCGGGACAGATCGGAATTGATGATGCTGCCGCCTTTGGCTCAACGTCAGAGATGTCACAAAATTTGATATCCACCACACCCAACACCGCACCTACGATCACCTCATCGGCAACGGTAAGTGCTGACGAGAATCAGTCCGCTGTGTTCACGGTGACCGCAACCGATGCTGATCTCGACACGTTGACGTACTCGATCAGCGGCGGAGCCGACGCGGCTAAGTTTGCGATCAACAGTTCGACCGGTGAATTGACTTTCATTACGGCACCGGACTTTGAATCGCCAACGGACGTCGGTAGCAATAATGTTTACGACGTGACGGTGCATGTCAGTGATGGGAACGGCGGGACCGATTCGCAGGCTATCAGCGTTACGGTAACAGATGGGCCTGATCCTGTCGTCGCCAACGACGACGCCGTGTCGACCAGCGAAGACACTCCAATGGTCATCAGTCCTTTGGTCAACGATAGCGGCCCAGCCACGATAATCGAATTCACTCAACCGACCAATGGAAGTGTGACAGACAATGGTAATGGCACGTTGACGTACACACCCGATTTGAACTATACGGGCGCTGACAGCTTTTCCTATGTGGTTGCTGGCACGGATGCCTCGTTGTCGCACTATTGGAATCTCGACGGCACCGCCAACGATAGTGTCGGATCGTCAAATGGCATTCTAAATGGAACGACAACGGTCGCCGGATCGATTGGCAACGGCTTGTCGTTTAACGAATCGAGCGACTACGCGCTGCTGCCCGATGTCACCTACGGCACCGAGTTCACCATATCCTTCGATTTCAAGCTCGACGACAACTCCGGTTCGCTGTTTCAATACCTTTACAGTCATGGTGACGTCAACTCGACCAACAGTGTCAACATCTTTGTCAATGAAGCCTCGCACGGCACCGATCCAAACGTGATGCGCACCGTCATTCGCGATGCCAATGACACACTAGACAATCTTGCGCTTCAATTCGACATTGCGTCAATCGTCGGTGATGGACAATGGCACACATATACGGCAACGGTTGGTCCCGATGGGATCGAAGTGTTCCTTGACGGCGTTTCTCAGGCTACCGACGCGACTCGCGGTACGGGTGGCGTCAATCCGACGGGAAGTCTTTACCTAGGTGCGCGACAGGATTTGGCTGCCGACCGTTACTACGGTGGTGCGCTGGATTCGCTTAGGGTTTACGATTCGGCGCTGACAGGCAGTCAAGTGTCAGCATTAGCTAACACAAGTTCTGGCACGGTGAACATCACGGTCAATGCCGTCAATGATGATCCGGTCATCACGTCGAACGGCGGTGCCGCAACGGCGGCCGTCAACGTCGTAGAAAACACAACGGTCGTTACTACGGTCAGTAGTACGGACGTGGATGGCGGCACGGCCGTCTATTCGATCAGTGGCGGAGCGGACGCAGCGAAGTTTGCGATCAACAGCTCGACCGGCGAGCTGACATTTATTGCTGCACCGGATTTTGAATCGCCAACGGACGTGGGTGGCGATAATGTCTACGATGTGCAGGTGCAGGTTTCGGACGGAAATGGTGGGTTCGATTCGCAGTCGATCAGCCTAACCGTCCTTGATCAGGGAGTGTCGCAGTCCATTCCGATTGGACAATCCATCAACGAAGACGAAACGTTGGTCTTTAACCCTGCCAATGGCAATGCCATCACTGTGAGTGACGGAACTGCATCAGACGGTCGCATTCAGGTCACACTGTCAGTCCCCAACGGCACGTTGCGTTTGAATAATTTTGGTGGTTACGTTTGGGTGCAAGGCTCCAACGGGGCCTCTCTCATGACGCTTGAAGGGACTGAGGCGGCCATCAATGCGGCGCTGGAGGATTTAACGTATATCCCGAACACAGACTACAACGGCAGCGACACGCTAACCATCACGACGGCGCTCAATGCCGACTTAGAAGGCTTCTACACTTTCGAAGGCGGTAACGCGGACGATCAGAGTGCGAGCGTCGCAAATGACGGATTGTTGCTAGGCAATGCCACCACGACGATCGACGCGGAGCGAGGCGAAGTTCTGAACTTGGACGGTACTGCCGGTACTACCGTGCAGATTGCGGGACATTACGGTGATCCAGCGAATGTGACAGTGGCAGCCTGGGTCAACGTCAGTGGGGCCACGGGTGAAGTGATATCCTTAGGAAACAGTTTTGGGATCCGCGTGGATCAGACCAACCTCAGCAAAGGCGTTAACGCTTTCGTCTACAACGGCACTAGCTGGGATACTGCAGATTCTGGTCAATTCATTCAAGGTACCGGCTGGCACCACGTGGCAGCGACCTATGATGGAGCGACGAAAACAACGACGCTCTATATTGATGGAATTGAGGTCGGAAATGTCGTGTCGGGGAGTGCACTCACTTACATTGGCACGAATCCCGACACGTTCATTGGGAAGCACGGTGAAACGTCCAGCACCGCCGCAGCCTTCAATGGCCTGATCGACGATGCTCGCGTTTACAACCGGGCCCTTTCGGCTGATGAAATTGCTGCGATTGCAGCGGATGAATTTGTAGCCACCGATACGGTCAACATCACGATCAATGCGATCAACGATGCGCCGTACTTCAGCGACAAAACCAACGCGAATACCGAACAGATATCGCTGGCGGATGTCAAAGCGGTCACTTCCGCTGACCTGGATAACGATGGCGATGCGGATCTAATCGGAACGACCGACACCGGCAGCCTGTACTGGTACGAGAACGATGGCACGGGCAGCTTTGGCAGCGGCACTCTGATCGCCAGCGCTCAGAATTTCCGCGCAGTGGAAGTCTACGATCTGGAAGGTGACGGCGACATGGACATCGTGGCCATGAATGATGATCCGGCAGATTTCGCCAACAGCGTGTTCGTCCTGACAAACAACTTTATTGGCAGTGGTACGGTTTCGTTTAATACGACGAGCTTTGAAGGTTCGGTCGGTGGCGAATCTGACGGTGGTCAAAAGCTGGCGATCGGGGATATCGATGGCAATGGACTTGCCGACATTGTCGGGACTTTCTACCGCAGTATTGGCGATTCTCAGGTGGTTGTCTTCGAACAAAACTCGGTCGGTGTCTGGACGAAGACATTCTCTGACAGCGTCAGCAATGCGTACGGAATTGATCTGGCGGACATGGACGGCGA
>JAGQOZ010000625.1 GCA_020426955.1 Planctomycetales bacterium | reverse complement strand
CGGTTGCGAGCAACCGGGGCTACTCGCTTGGGACCTAAATCAACCCAGTGATCTACCAGTTCGCCGCGAACGGTTTGCGAGCGCAAGTGCGGCAAGAATTGCGATTGGTATGCATACACGAACGGCGGTTGACGTCCCTGAGGCAACTTGACCCCAGAGAACCGTCAACCATGGCTTCTATCTTCGCCGTCGACAAGAAACAATGATCACCGCGACTGCTATCGTCAGAAGCCGCGAGTTACTTGGTTCCGGAATGAATGCGATGCGTTCGACTTCTACGTACGGCGAACCATAAAGTCCAAGAGCAATTAACGTTATTGACGACGGATCAAGCTCGTAGTCATTTATCGAATCAAATGCCGAAGTTGGCACTACGACCGTACTGTTCTCCACACCAGTTACCCATGCAAATTGCCCCGCACCCTGGTCGTCCCTAACGCCAAGCGAGATTCGCAATGCGTTGGAACCAAGGTCGCCAAACGATATGGCAAACGCTGAGTTTTCACCCGAGATATCAATGGGCATACTGCTGCGATAGGACAAGCCTAGTTCCTCCGGAGGCAGGTTTGCCGAATACACAAGCGTTCCCGAATCGATCTCGATGTCAACATATTCGTGCCCATTAACGTTTTCGACATGAATATTTCGACCGCCGCCCCACACGTTTGCCTCCGGCAGGCCTAATTCTTGGATATGAAGGTTACCGCCGTTGACGATATCCCAATGCCTATTGGTCGGTCCGACCGTGAAGTCGTCGATGATAATCTCGGCGTAGCCTGCAGAAGTTTGGACACCAACAGATACGACCAACACCACCCAGATACAATTGGCTGAAAAACGCTTCATCGCTCTTTCCTTTCTTAGACGGTTGGATCGGCCCAGTTGGGTTGATACCAAGAAACAAGGCCATCGAACGTTAGCGGATCGATCGTATTTTGGTCCACCCAAATTGGTAGAAAATCGTATCGGCCATCTCCATCTATGTCTGCATAGCCATATTCGAATGTGTCGGCCGTGAAAACGACTACGAAGTCGGACGAGTCGAACTCGAAATCACCGCTCCAGTCTCCGTCAATCCAAGTCGAATTCAGTTCGTTGGTGTCTTCAAACTCTCCAACGCTGAAAACCGCAATAAAGTCACTAGTGGAATATTGAAAATCAAGATTCGAATCTCCAAACTGCGTACCGAATAGCACGATCATGCGTTCAATATCGGCGGGATCAATCTGAGGACTCGCTGTTTGTGCGCCGCTCACGAACACGCCGTTATTGTTGAGATCAAAAACGCGTTCATCTGCGTTAGGTATGTTAGGATCTATGAAGCTAACTGCGGCATCAAAAAAGGCGGGCAGATCATCCGCTAGGTCAATGTGGCCTGAGCCATCAAAGTCAATGATTTGCAATCGAAATTTTTCAAAAAGATCATCAATAAAGGCGTCCGTGAAAACGTCCACCTGTGCCTTATTAATCCAAGGCGCACATGACGGGTTGCTTTGCGCAGGATTACATCCATTGATTGATGTATGGTCGAACAGGTCATTAAAATAGTTAAAGTCCCAGACAGTGCCTCGAGACTCCCAGGCCAACATTGAGTAACTGGCGGAACCGGTGGTCAGTGGGATATACGTATAGGAATAGTCGTCCAGATCGGTACGCCACTCCTGATATCCCGACGGATCGTCCAAATCCAAGAAACGTTCCGCATTTGGTTCAATATATTGATCCGCATACAAACGGTCGGTACCGTCCTCGATTCTGAAGAACGTCAGATCATCGTCGAACTGGCCAGGCAAGACATCGTTATTCGGATCATCACTGTTCTTGTCTACGTTGACATTGTCCAAGACGTGAACGTCGATTCCAATGATTCTGTCGTCTCCCAGTTCAGGCCAATCGTCTACAACCAGTTCCAAGTCAACGTTTCCAACCAAGGTAAGCACCGCGTCCTCAAGAACGGATACGGCGCCGGATTCCAAATTGTCCGCATGTAGATGACTGGCAAGTTCGAACAACGTTTCTTCCGCGATTAATGTTGCACTTCCGTCCGAATTTTCGCCGCGAAATTCATCGGACACCATAACGAACTGAACCGCCGCCTCTGGACGAAACGTGATATTCGCATCGCGTAAACTAACTGCTCTGGCAAGCCCCGCCCAACCATCTTCGTTGCCGCCTGCGTTGTGAAATCCACTAATTGCGCCGATCGCATCGTCAACTGTTCCGAAGTATTCCGATGGACCAAACGTAAAAGCGCGAGACGGCGCCTGCCCGTTGGGCCCGCCAAAGCCGACCACAGCATATCGATTATTTGTAATGCCTCGACCGACCAGCTTTTCCTCTAGTTTGGGCATCATATCATGCAGCCAAAATTGTACTGATTCGCCGTGTTTTCCGGGGAAGGCCGTATCAAATGGCGCCGTCGAACCTGATTCATCGATTACGAAGACAATATCGGCTGTTGCGGCCAATAGATTACGATTTTCCAGACCTTCATAGGTTAGAGACCGGTTGCGAGTTGCGAGTTGCGAAACATACCAAGCTCCTTGACAAAAGTTGTAGTAGAAATAGCTTGCCTGAGCTTAAGCCTACCGCAATGACGCTAGAGTAACAACCATTTTTATGGAAAGACGTCGAGCGTGGGATTAGACGGGGTCAAAAAGTGAAAAAACTACACGGGACGGGCGCGGAAGATTTCAGCGAATTCTGTCTTGGCTTTATGAATATCAGCCGCGGATGAACACGGATCTGGATGGAATTCTATGCGAGAATATCAAGCAATCAATTTGTTACGCAGAGAATGCCAACAGGTCGTCATTGCTTTTGCGATCACAGAAATCGCCAAACTATTCGCCGTCGAGTCGATCCTGTTCGGGATGCGCCAGCAGATTGGCAATTGCCGGGACAACTTCTTCGTCCAGGACCAGATCTTTGTGAATGAAGTTCGAACGATCTCCCTATCGGCGCTACTGGTTGGAGAATCCGGATCCGGAATTCACAACCTCAGATCTTGTGATGGTATTCCAAGCGGGTGAATACGAAGATTCGCTTGTCGGCAATTCAAACTGGTCCGACGGCGATTGGAACGGCGATGGCGAATTCACTTCGTCTGACCTGGTCCTGGCCTTCGGCGCCGGTGGATATGAAGCTTCCGCCACTTCGTCCGCGACGTTCGTACCAGAGCCAAGGTCAATGGGAATGCTTGTCGGCATGCTGATGTTACTGCGACTGCACAAGCGCCGCACGCGAAAAGTTACTGGCGAATAAACCGATACCACCGCGTCCGTTCAGCCCAAGATGCCGGACTTCAGCAGCAGGTGGAGCGAGACGCAGGAATAGACGCCGGCCATCCAATCGTCGGCCATGACGCC
>JAGQOZ010000624.1 GCA_020426955.1 Planctomycetales bacterium | reverse complement strand
CGAATGCACTAATCATCGGCCAAGATGGTCGTGAATCAGGCTGGCGATTCGGTCTGGCCTGGGTCTGCCGATTTTGTTGTAACAGTCCCCAATTTCTTTCGCTTGGTTAGTTGTAAGGCAATCGAACGCCTTAAGACAACCAACCAACACGCTAAAGAATAAGGAACTGAAACATGACTCGCTCGACACTGATCACCGCTATCGTTTGTTCGTTCGCTCTGGCCACTACGGCCGCCAACAGCTGGGCAGGTTGCGGAGGCGGCGGCTACTACCGAGCCACAAATTACCGTCACACGCATGTTGTTCAGCCCGTTCATGTGCAGCGAACCGTGATCGCTCAGCCAATTGTCAAACAAGTCGTTCAACCTGTCGTTCAAGTAGCGGCCGCCCCGGTCGAACCACAATATCCTGAAGTCCCCGCTGGTTCCACCATGACGTTACCTGGCAACTTCCTGGGTGACCAAGCGGGCAGCGTATTCATGGTGTTCAAAGACATCAAACTTCCGGTTCAAATCCAGAACTGGACGATGACGGGCGTCACCATCACGTTGCCGCCGATGGCCATCAAGGATGCCGTGTTGATTCGCATTGATGTGGTTCGCCCCGATGGCAGCTTGGCTCATTCGCAGAAGCTGCACGTCACCGCACCGGCTCAAGTGATCCTACACCCAACCGCACCGACTTCGCCCTTGCCAACCAACGCCTCTTTGCAAGCACAGTCGCCGGTAAACAACACTGCAGGCCTTTCCAGCTTTGGCGGATAACAACCTTGCCGAATTGCCATCTACTTGAAGCTCGCCAAGCAACCGCCTGGCGAGCTTTTTTGCGTATTCTGGTACACCGTCACGCCCATTGCTTGATCAAAACCAGACGGCTACTGTCAACCGTTTCTGGTGAACAAAACGGCGGTCGCCAATGTCCCATCATTGGAAAATCCGACTAAAATAGGTGTTTTCAACTCGGGCACAGGAAAGGGATTCCACCTCGCAACGCGGTTCTGTTTTTCGCGACGCATAGAATCTGAACATGACAAACATCATTGGCATTGATCTAGGGACAACCAATTCATTGTGTGCTGTTTTTCAAAACGGCCAACCGCGATTGATTCCCAATGCATTAGGACAGTTGCTGACGCCGTCCGTCGTTGGCATTTTGGAATCGGGCGAAGTGTTAGTCGGAGCCGCTGCCAAAGAATTGGCGGTCACTTCGCCGGAAACCTGTGTCGCTCGATTCAAGCAATGGATGGGATCGGATCGCAAAGTCACGTTACGCAATCGCGAATTGACCCCCGTCGAACTCTCCAGTTTCGTACTCCGATCTTTAAAAGAAGACGCAGAACGTTTTCTGAACGGGCAAGTTGCCGAAGCCGTAATTACCGTCCCGGCGTACTTTAATGATGGCCAGCGTCGCGCCACCAAAATGGCCGGGTCGTTGGCGGGCTTAAAGGTGCGACGGATTATCAATGAACCAACAGCGGCCGCGTTAACGTACGGTTTTCACGACAAAAAGGCGGAAAAACAGTTGGTGGTGTTGGATCTGGGAGGCGGTACTTTTGACGTGACGCTGATGGAAGTCTTTGACGGTTCGCTGGAAATCGTAGCGACGGCCGGCGAAAACTTTTTAGGCGGTGAGGAATTCACCGATCGCTTGGCGGCGGAACTTTGCAAGCGAATAGGATTGCCATTCGAACAAGCAGAACTGACGCAGCCCCTGATGATCGCGCGGCTACGTCAGAATTGCGAACTAGCCAAACGCACTCTGGCTGATTCGGACCAGGTTGTCGTTCGCGTGCCGAACAAAGACGGTAGCGCTGGCAGTGAAAGTGCTGAAGTGCAAATCAGTCGCCACGAATTTGCTCGGCTCAGCCAACCCTTGCTGGACCGACTGCAGCGCCCCATTCACAAGGTTCTGCGCGACGCCAATTTGACGCCGGAACAAGTGGACGAAGTGATTCTGGTCGGGGGTGCGACTCGCATGCCCGTTTTGCAGCAATTCGTATCGGAACAACTCGCCTGCCAGCCTCGTTGCGAACTCAACCCGGACCAAGTGGTCGCACTGGGCGCGGCGGTCCAAGCCGCTTTGATTCAAGACGATGCAGCGGTGGAAGACATGGTGATGACCGATGTCTGTCCGCATACGCTGGGCGTAGAAGTGGTGAAGGAATTGGGCGGTCAACTGCGAGACGGCTATTACACACCGATCATTCACCGCAATACCACGATTCCCGTTTCCAAAGAGCAGACACTTTTTACCGTACATCCAAATCAAACCGTGGTGAATATTGCGGTGTATCAGGGTGAATCGCGTCGAGTGGCGGAGAATGTGAGATTGGGTCAAGTCAGTGTGAACAACGTGCCGTTGGGGCCGGCTGGGCAACCGATTGTGATTCGGTTTACCTATGATGTGAACGGCATCTTGGAAGTGGAAGCGTTCATGCAGGATTCGAAAGAACGCTTTGTGACCGTGATTTCCACGGACCATTCCATGACGGATGAAGAATTGGAAGAAGCACAGCGACGCATGCAAGCGTTCAAGTTTTATCCTCGCGACGATATTCGCAATCGTCATTTGCTCCACTACGCAGAACAGACAGTAGGCGAAGTCAATCCGCTGTTCCGTGACCAGTTGGAGTCGGCCGTGGATCATTTTGAAACGGCCATGTCGGCGGGAGACCCCGAAATTTTCGATACGGCGCGAACCAACTTGCTGTCCTGCTTGGCATCGTTAGGCTTTCCCTTTGACCAAGCGTAACGCGGTTTCGATAAGGCAATCCACATGACCGAAGAACATTTGCACACCAAGAATCACGACGACCGCGATCAATATCTGCGGCAAATGCTGGGACTAGATCCGTGGTCGGACGCTTTGCAGATTGTCCAACGCCGGAACGATTGGGTCGACTACATCCCATCGGCAGAAGTCGCCAAACCAGTGCTCGACGGGCAACAGATCCTGCAGATTCGCCGCAAAACAGAAAAGGCTATTGATCAGATTCAACGTCACTTTTGGACGGCCGAATTGGACAAAGTGCAACTGGCCATCGACCAGTTGCACGTCGATTCGCTGCCCGATTTGAAGCTGATCGTGCAACGCTTGCAAACGGTCGCAACCGTTCGCGACGAATGGACCGACGCCTTTGCCAATAGCCGAGCCGACGTGCGGCAAGCGGTTGAACGAGTGCTGGTGGTGCCGCAAGATGGGCAGGCGTGGAACGCGTTGATTCGTTTTCCCAAGCGAGACCTCAATCGGTTTCTGAAAAAAGTGCGCACGCAATTTCCAAACGTATATCGGCTGGAACAACACGCATTTGGCCAAGCGTTGAATCGGTCGCTGACGCCGCAGGAAAAAGAGAAACAGTCGGCGGGAGGGTTGA